>JANQER010000420.1 GCA_028278255.1 Elusimicrobiota bacterium
CCTGATAAACCGGCCGGGTCTGCCAATTGGTTTTTTCCACGTACATGGTTTTGGCTTCAATAGCAGTGATTTCTTCCACCACAGGGGCTTCTTCATAAAGTTCATAGAAATCACTCACCATTTGATAGTTCAGGTGTTGGCGGGGATCCAGAATGTCCTGGGTGCTGTAAGCAGCATGATATCCGTAATGATATCGATTTTCAAAATCGTCCACGCGCACATAAGAAGAAGTCGGCTTGTCGGGATACGATTCATTTGATAAATCAACAGGAACCTGGCTGATCGGATAGTCGCCCACATCTCCCACCCAATACAAACTTTGGTTCCAATAATCATTGTTGTTCCCTGTGCGATGCACCCAAGACCCATTGTCTGCAATATGGCCTTGGTACTGCCAATAATAGTCCACCACCACTTGGTCCCATGCCCTGGACTCTGTTGAATGAGACCAAGCCACATGGTCATACTGGCTATAAGCCGCCTTACTGCCACCCCAAAGAAGATGCCGGTAAGCGCGCACAAATCCATGGAACGCATAATTCCCATTGCCAATGACCCAACCAAAATCACCTGAAGTGGTTGGCACCAAAACTCCTACGGCAGCACCAAGCTGATCATCACCACCAGTTAAACCTCCATCATCCTCATATCCATTGGTTGTGATCACAACTGTGGTCCCGACAGCACGATTCATAGTGTTATTTGTGTGGAAATAAATATGCCAGAAATCATCATCGTCTCCATCCATATTAATGTAAGACGTGTGAATATATCCGCCAATATTAAAGACCACTGTCATTCTGTATTCCTCATTCCCCCACTCTGAATCCCAATGTGGGTCGAACACGGTAATGAACCCCTGAAGATCAATGACATCAGCAATATATTCTGTGTAATTGCCTTTATGCTCATTATAAGTGTTATCGATCCTGTCTGCCTTCACAGGGATGGTGTCATTTAAATCAGCATGATTCGAATAGTCAAACCGCGGGGAAGATTGATTGTCTACAAAATTGATGTCTGTCAAATCTTGGGTCCAGGCAAAAGACAGCAAGTCATCCACAGCAGACACGCGTTTTAACACAGGATTGCCATTGGCATCCAAAACCGGATTGAGGTTTTCATCCAAAACCACTTCCAAATAATAGGGGGTTTCCACAGCCAAAACAATGGGCTGATTGTCACTGTTTAGACCCTCTGCCAATTTGGTTTCATAATTGGCTGAGCCGGCCCAACGGGGATCTTCTGCATATGAATAGTTCCTTTGTGTTTCCCCATCGTTAATGACCACATGTCTGATGCCTGACTCATCCACATATTCAATCACGTACCAAGGAATCCAATCAGCGCCTGGTTTTTGAACACCCTTTTGAAACAATGCATTGTGATTGTAAGCCGGCGTGCCTGAAGACACAGAGTCACGGGAATCCGTGTACCAGGCAAGGGTCAGGGCCTGACCTGAAGGCAAGGCAGCCGGATTCCAGGCCGCGTTCCAGGTCCAGCCGTTTTTGATGTTGTCAGGGTCATTGGCAATGTCTATGCGGGACAACCCCTCTTGCCAGCCCTGCCACCACCACCCGATCTGGTGCAGCTGTACATCCGCCTCCAGCCAGGTGTCTCCCACGTCTTGATAAGTCAGCTCATCCGCAGGCAAGGCAATGGATTTTTTAATGTCTTGCTGCGCGCCTGTTTGTATTTTGAGCCAATAATCAGGTTTTTTGTTGTTTGGTAAAGCCTCATAGATTTCGCCCAAAAACACTGACACATGCACGTATTCAAATTCTTCGGAAGCCGTCCATTCAGGCGCGTATTCCATGACCGACAGTGAAATGCCGTCACGCATCAAACTTAAATAATCGGATTTGGTGATGTACACAAAACCATCTGATAAAAATTCAGATGGCAGAGCTGCCTCAATCCGGCCTTGTGTGATCAGGGCCAAAAGCTCATCAGTTTCCTTGACCAGCACGCGCTCTTTGCCGTACAGCACAGTGAACCGCTGTCCGCTGCCAGCGCGATAGGACACTGTATAAAGCCTGCGGAATGTGTTGACTGCACCTGGTTTGTCCGGGTCTTCATAATCCGCGCCATAAGTGCCGCCCACAGAAGCCAGCACATAAGGCTGGCCATCATCTCCAATGGCCCATTCTGTGCCTGTGCCAGGATCAAACCAACCGGTTTGATCCACATCCACCTGTACAGTGTAATACCAGCCGCCTGTTTGAACAGGTTCTTGATCCACTTCTTTCATATAGGTGGTTTCATAATACACTGTCACGGTTTCAGTGATGGTGGGGTTTTCAGGATCCACGTACTGTTCAATGCCCACAGGCACGGACACCGTGTGCGTGACTGGGACAAGAATGTCATCCGAGAACAGGATGGTTTGCTGTGCGCCGGGAACAGAAGAAAGTATTTGTATGTCTTGGCCGGCATTTAAGACCAGGCTGTCTCCTGTGCCCAGGGCTGTGATTTGGCCGGCATAGGCCACCAGAATATTTTGACCCGCGTTAAATGCCGCTTGATTCAAAGCTTCCACTTGGCCGCGCACCTGAATATTCTGTTCTGCTGTGACAAACACATCCACAGATTCCACACGGCCTGACACTGACACATTCATGGCCTGCAGATCCACCCATTGTTCAGCAGAAACCAGACCCGCGCCAGGCACTGTCAAAACATCATTTATAAAAACACTGCCATCTGACAGCACTTTGATTTGTGACCCGATATTAACGGCAACAATTTGGCCTGTGTCTGATACAATTAGACCGCCAATGGTCAGGTCAATCATATCTTTGGCAAAAACACTTCCTGTGACAAACACTTCCCCACCGGCTGTGCATGTGACATGAGAGGCATAAGCGCCCAGCCCAATGTCACTGACAAGACCTTCAATCATTATTGAGCCAATGGCGGTTAAGTGAATGGCGCCATTGTCCCCTGTGTCAATCAGGCCGCTGGGTTTGATTTGAATACCTGCCAATGGCACATCCTGGCCTTGTTCATTCACCACTGTGACATCAGGTCCGCCGGATAACACCAGCTGATCCTGGGCCAAAACAGAGCCGCTGATCATGAACTGTCCGCCTGACACAATCCGGATATCAGCGCCTGGGTCTTCAGCAAATACACCGCCAAACACTGACACGCTGTGATCGGTTTGAATGTCAATCTCATATACATCAGGTTCTTGATTGCCATGGGTTCTCAATAAACTGATGTCCTGAATCCAAAGGCTCTGTTCAGCCTGACCGCCATGCACTTCAATCACGATTTGGGCATAGGCTTCTATCACACCACTGCGCAACACCTGCTGTCCTTGCTCATTGATCCCGTAACCGCCAACCATGACAGTGTCCACTGCTTGGACCAATATGTTTTCAGCCATGAGTGTGCCCACAATCTGAACAGAGCCTGCAGATTGTAAGGTCACATCAATAAAATCTGTGTTGTCATTGGGCAGCAAAGCAGCGGCTGGATTGATTTCAATCATTGCGCCGGCCTGCAGATGAATCAGATCCCCTGCCTTTATGGTCCCGCCTATCTGCACCAATTGTTCTTCGGGTGTGCCGGGATTTTGCGTTTCAATCCTGCCCATTCTGAGCACGCGGCCTGCTGATACAAACACTCGGCTGTCAGCGGCTTCTGCGGTCAAGGCGTTCAACAACAATATGTCTTGACCAGCAGACACTTGGATATGTCCTTGGCCAGTGATCACGCCTGTTATTTCAATGTCTTGATCAGCTGTGATGATGATGTCAAAGCTGTTTCCTTGCGCTGTGCTTTGTACCCAGCCTTTGAGAAACACATTTTTTCCATTCACGTGCATAATGCCGGCTGTGTGAACAATGCCGTATTCTTGACCCAAAACAAGATCACCCTGATAGGATGTTAATTCCAAAACAGAGGCCGGGTCTGCTAAAGTCAGTGATGTGTCTATGATGACATCATTCATGCCTCTGATGATGATTTGACCGGCATTGTCCGGATGAACCCCGGCTGTGACCCGGCCGGTTTTTTCCACCACCACACTGACTTGCTGCGGCTGAACCAATGTGCCGGCTGTGAGTCTAATGGCATCACTGGCTGTGAGAGCGCCTATGATTCTGAGTGATTCACCTGCATGAATGACAATATCCGAACCAGAGCCATTGGCAATAAGTGTGCCTTTGATTTCACTGTTTTGACCGGGATTGATCATAATAGAGGCATTGACTGTGTATAGCACAGCAGCGTAATCAATAAAAATTTCATATTCAGTCGTGTTCATTTGAATCTCATTGTAAGATTCAATCACACCTGCCAGATAAAGCGGTCCATTGACTTGAAAAACCACCTGGGACCCTTCTGCCACAGCCCGCATATTGGCTTTGGGACGCACAGCAGACACCACATTGTTTCCGGAATCAAATCCCAGATCTTCAAGATGGAGAACCCCTTGTATGTCAAACAAATACCCGCTGCTGACAAACAAGAGCCGGCTGTTTCTCAAGCCCACTTGAATGACAGATTCCCCATTCACCTGAAACGCCGGCACTTGATCAATGGCTGATTGTATGTCTGCCACGAGCGCAGACAAACTGCGGTTGTTGGCTGTGACAGCTGCTGACAAATGAATGAGGCGTGTGATTTGTGTTTCACCAAAATCCACTGTGAGGTTGAATTGCACGTCCTGATCCAAGACCCCATTGTGGTGAACCGGCCAAGCTTGGGGCTCAATTTCCATATGATGCGGCGGGCCAAACACTTCCACAGGGCCAGCGCCTTCAATGTGAATCAGACTGTTGGTGGACAAAGTTTCCAGTCTGGCTGAACCATAAATCAAGACACTTTTGCCAGGCGCTGGTTCTTGCCCGCCAGCAATATAAATCAAAGCCCCGGCTGTGATGTCCATGCCAATGCGCACCTGGCCATTGGATATAATATGGGTTTCAGTGGCTGATTCAATGCCATAGGTTTCCGCCCCAAAAGACACGAGCTTGCGTCCCACCACATATCCATTGTTATAAATTTTTTGCACTTCACCGCCAGCCAGGAGCACACCCAAAATCCGGGCGTCATCCAGGGCATTGATGAGAATGCGGCTTTGCACCTGACGCGTGGTGATCTCACTGGCGCCGTACACATACACGCCCACGCCTGTTTCATCTGCGCCGCCATTCAATTGGATGTCTTCAGACGCTGTGATAAAACCGCCGGTGAAAACATCACTGAGGCCGCCGCCCACACTCACTTGTTCTTGTGAAGAAATGTAAATGTCTGCGCCAGCACCCAAGGCTTCCAAATACCCCATGATCAGCACATCATCCTGACTGTTGATGTGAATCAGGCCCTGATCAGCTGTGACAGTCAAACCACCCACGCCAGTCACCACCACGCCTTGATCAGAGAGGTCTGTGCCGCCTTGTATCAGAATCTGTTCATGCGCTTCCACCGGGCCAGACAACATGACTCTGTTCCCGGAGATGATTGAAATATCAGCCCCAAAGCCCAATGCCTGCACAATGCCGTTGTTTTCCACACGATTCAGGCCGTTGATATGGATTTGTTCAAGCACCAGTGTACCGTCTTCCTGCATGAGATAAGGATTGTCCGGACCATGGGCACTTGTTTCTGCCAGGCTTTCCAAACGGCCTGTACTGGTGATGACCACACTTTCACTGGCAGACATGCCTTTGATCCTGTCTGAAGACAGTCCCAAGAATCCAGCGCCTGTTAAACCTGTGACACTGAAAGCTTGGTCTGATTCAAAAACCAGGTAACCATGGTTGATGTGAACTGTGATGAACAGGCCGGCCTGGTGCAAAGCTGTTTGTACATCTGCGGCCAAGTCCCATAACAGAACATTGTCTTGTGTACAAGCCGCAGGCACAGTGACCACCCAATTCACAGGCAGGCCATTGACCACTTGATGCACTTCAAACACAGCATCCTGCACGAGCACAGCGTCATTGTCTTGAATGGATATGTTGCCCAGTAGGACATGACGGGAAGAAGCTTGCACTGCCTCAGCCCAAACAGCAGAATCAAGTCCCAAGAGAGATCCGTTTTCCACATTGACCAAGCCAAAAGCATGCCGGCTTAAAATGAAAAGTTGGTCTTGTACAGCATAGACTTCAAATTCATCCAATACCTGCGTTCCGGAAAAACCTGTGAGTCCGGCGATGCGCAAGGCATTTTGCAGGTCCGCTGCCAAGTGATTGAGTCCTGTGTTGTCAGCCGTGTCCTCTGCGAATAGAGTCATTATCTGGGACAAGAGTCCACTGTCTTGCTCCACTCCCAAAGCCCATGTGATGTCTTGGCTCAAAACCGCGCCAACAGGCACAGCCTCAGCACCATACATGTCATGCGCTTTTGATAAATACAGGGCATAGTCTGCCAATCCGATGAAAGCACCTTCTGCCAAAGATTGGAGACTGAATTCTTGCGCGCTTGAAAACACGAGTTTGGATTGGTTCAATCCCACAGAGATGTTTGATAAGCCGGCCTGGTCAAACACTTGCTGCAGATCAAACACCAGATCCCAAATGTTTGTGTTGTCTGCTGTGTCTGCCCAAAATAAAACCAATTCTGTGATTTGACCATTGAAGTCCACTGTGAATTTGACATCTGCCAGCACGCGCCCCTGGTCATCCAGCACAGGATCAGGAATGGCCACACGCTGCCATGTGTGAAAACTGCCGGTCAGGCTGTCTGAGACACCCAGCTGCTCTGAATAACGGATTCCTGTGATGTCAAAAGCATGCGGACTGATCAGCATCAATTGTCCCTGGTGCACACGCACATCAATGTCTGTGACAAATATATTGTCCTTGTGCGCACTGACAAAACCTGCTGCATCAATGGCGTCTTGCATGTCTCCGGCCAAATGCGCCAGAGACTGATTGTCATGTGTGTCCAAAGCCCTGATGGTGACCACGCCGGACACAGGCACATTGTTTTTGAAAAGAGTGAGGTACACAGACAGGTCGTGCGTTAAAACACCTGTTTGGTTTTCCACAGGCACTGAGGTGTTCAATGTCCAAGTGTCAGACAAGCCGCTGGCATTGGCATCTGTTAATCCCAATAGGCTGGAATGCGTGAGGCCCATGATTTGAAAAGCCTGCGCAGAAGAAAACATGAGACGATTGTTTTTTAGTTTCACACTGATGTTGTCTGCCAGAAGTCCTTCTTCATTGATATGCGTGAGGCCGGCTTCACGAAAAGCGGATTGAACATCTTGCGCCAAATAAGACAAAGACACATTGTCAGCTGTGTCCTGGGCCATGAGCAGAACCAGCACAGGATCTTGATCCGCACAAGTGACTTTTAATAAGACATTGTTGTCCAGCACGCCTTGTCCAGACAATGTCCGGGGCGCTGACGCATGATACACAGTGGATTCTCCGCCTGTGACCAGAATTTGATCCTGCACCAATAAATGGCCGTCAATCAAGACCCGGGCTTGGGATTGCACGCGCAAATCCGCATTCTCGCCGTCCACATAAATGAAACCAAAAATCTGAATGTCCTGTTCGCCATGCAGTGTTATTTCTTTGTTGGCTGCCAGTGAGCGCAGCACACCGCCCATCATGATGCTGACGCCTGTGGGATCTGTGCCGGCCAAAATATCTATGCGTCCGCTGGCATACACTGTGCCGATCACATCCAAGCGGCGGCCAGACACTATCGCGGCTTGCGCCTCATCGCCCATAATGGCCAGTGAATCTGTTTCCACCCCTGCATTGACATCGCCGTAAATGCCCACCCAGGTTTGACCGGTGATTTGAATTTGGCTGTGAGAAGCCCATGCTTTGATCAGAGCGCCTGTTTTCAACCAGAAAGCTTGTGCGGATTCAATAATAATAAGTGATTCTGCTCCCAATGTGTCCAAACGTCCCTGGATGGTGATATCCCCGGCTGTGTCAATCTTGATACTGGCTTGATCATCAGTGGTGATGAGCGTGCCTGTGAGGCTGACCCATAAGCTGTTTTCTGTAACAGCATCCTGGCCAGACACAAGCACTTCTATTTCAGAAGTGGACTGAATCTTGCAGGGATTGACACTGTTGCCCACTTGCACTTCTTCTTGTGATTGAATCCGGATTTGTGCGTCGTCCCCATTGGCTGTGATAAGACCAAGAACAATGGCGTCATTCACAGCTGTGATGTCTATCAGATCCAGGCCTGCGTCTCCGGCTTGTCCCAATGTGTCAATCATGCCTTGAGTGGTGAGTTGAAAACTGGTGCCTGAAGAATCCGGGCCAGCGTTTAGGATCACTTGGTGATCTGCAATAATGGTGCCGCCCACTAAGATTTGTTCGCCAGCCTGCACTGAAAAATCTGATTCCTCTCCCAACACCAGCACATTGCCCATGATTTCCACTTGGTTCGGGGCAATGACAGTCAAGTTTTTGTTGAGGCCCACAGAATAAACAGTGCCTGTGTCCGTGAGAATAAAGCTTTTCCCAAAAACAGCCTCATCTCCTGACGAAAAATTCAGCCTGTCAGATGTGGCCACAAATCCAGTGATTTGAATGCCATGATCAGCTGAGATCACAATATACGCGTTTTCAGCGATCTGATTGAACCCGGTCTGGGTTTCTTCCATGCCGCCAAGCACTTGTCCGCGGATCTCAATTCCCTGGCCAGCCTGCAAATGAATCCCAGGAGTGTCTTGATCCCAATCTCCCAATGTCTGTATCCAACCAGTGTCTTGCAAGATCCCGGCTTGGGATGACAGGACAATAAAAGCATTCCTGCCCCTGGCTTCAATCAACCCGGATACTTTTATCCCATTCACAGAGTCAAACTGAATTTGGTTGTTTTCCAGCGTGGAAATAATTTTGCCGTTGATTCCCATGGTCACACTGTTGAACAGGACATTGTCCGGGTTCCCGGCTGTGCTTTGAAATGAATCAGAGATATAAATAAATCCATTGATGTTAAATAAATCACGCACTTGTATCATGACATTTTTGGCTGTGAGGCCTGAATCCAAGGCGCTGCCAGGCGTGTGCAGATGCGTGGTAAAGATGTTCATGGTGTCTGCATGAAATGCCAGAAGATTGCCCAAAACATCTGATTGATCTTCCACAGCCTGCACATGGCCTTTGACATCCAACAGGTCTGAATAAAAATGCGCTTCATCCCGGAATGAGGCATGGCCGAACAGCATGTGATTCATGCCTTGTGCATCAGGAATCAGCCGGCCTATATGAAGGACATCAAACCCGTCTTTCAAAGCTGCCAAATCTCTGGTGGACAATTCCAATGCAGAGAAATACGGACCCTGAAACTGACCAGCCGCGTAATCATGATCCAAATCATTGCCATAAGGATCTTCTGCTGCTGTGCCAAATGTGTAAATCCAGGGATTGTGCGTGGCACGGATCACCAATTGGCCGGCGCCAATCACGGTGTTGATGCCTGCCTTAAAATCCATGTCATCTGCTGTGAGTGTGATGTCTCCCAAAGACCGGTTCACAATATTGCCTGATGCCAAAGTCAAAAGCGCGTTTTCCTGCAAAAGCGTGATGTGCATATCTCCGCTGCCAACAGCAGCGCCGTAATTATCATTGGTTGCGCCAATGAGATCCAGCATAAAATAAGGCGTGGCTGTAACAGCACGAATAGTGAATCCGTCCAACTCATACACAGGCCCGGCACCGCGCTCCACAACAGTCAGATCATCTTCTTCTATCATCACAATATCGCCTGCGCCTGATTCAGCAGTGGCGACTGTGAGTTTATTCACACGGGTGAGCATGGGGGCAGCGGTTGTGCCAATGGCATTGTACGCGGTCAGGATCAAATGCGTGTCAGCGCCCAGAATGCGGGATTGGTTTATATTGTATATAGAGGCAGGGGATGTGAGACGCATCCATCCAGCGCCATGAGCATTGTCTGAATGTCCTGAAGAATTCAGTATGTCTGCAGAGAGATTGATATCAGAATCCGGCGCATAAGTGCGCAAATCAATATAACCATCATACGCGGCATTGAGCTGTGTCACGACCTCAAGGGTGCCCCATGAATCCAATACAATGTGGCCGGCGCGCACCTGGCTTTGCATGTCAATCTCAGAAGCAATCACGCGTAAGCCCACTGTGCCCAAATCAGACATATTGTCTGCAGCAGACGTGGTGAAAGTGACTTTCCCGCCAAAATCCTCTATGTGCACATCAGAGAGCAAAGCATGGCGTCCAGTGAACAAGCCGGCTCTGCCCACAAGTGTTTCCCGTTCAACACCGCTGTCCAGGAATATTTGTTCCCGGCCATTGAGTATAGCATGGTGATTCAACTCAACAGGTACGGCGCTGTATTTTTGTTCCACAATGATTTCATCAAATGAGCCGGCATTGTCATCAATGGTGATCATGCCCGGCGCTCTTTGGGATTCTGCTCTGTCCAAATAGAAATAATAAGCATCATTCCCGCCCGTATCAGCGATTGTAACAGCGCGCTCAGGGAAAGACGTGACAAACACTTTGTCATGGCCGGTGCCCAAGGTGACATGCGTGACTGTGGCGCCGGGCGTTGACAAATATCCATTGGGTATTTGAAAATTGGTTGTGCGCGTGTTCAGTGAAAACTCTGCTGATTGGTTCACAGCGCTGAAATCAAGACTGGTTTCCCCGTCCCTGTCCCTAAATCTGTCTTCCCCAAAATTATCGTCAAACACATATGTGTCATGGCCAGGCCCGCCTTGCAGCACATCAATACCAGACCCGCCGTCAAGAGTGTCATTGCCGCTGCCCCCAATAAGTCTGTCATCGCCGGCGCCGCCGGACAAGGTGTCATGATGGATGTTGCCGGTGAGCCGGTCATCCCCGGACCTGCCATATAAGAACACCGGGCCAAAAGCACGTGATCCGTCCAGCACATCATTGCCAGACCCGCCATCCAGTGTGCCGCCGGCTTTGCCGGCCGTCAACCGGTCACGGCCTGCACCGCCTGTAAAATGCACAGTGGCGTGTGACAGTCTTGAAGCGTCCAACACATCATTGCCGGCCCCGCCGTCAGCCACAACATGCGTGATGCCGGAGTAATGCTGTGTCCATTCGCCATACCGGACAGTGACGTATCCGTTTGAGCCGCTGACTGTCACGTGTTCATTCCCGTCAGCATTGTCATGTACGCGCAAATGCGCGCGCGGGCCTGTGTTCAGATAAAGGGTGTTTCCGGCTTTTTCAGCCAATACAGGCTGAACCTGAGGCGCGTGGTAATGAGCCTCCATGAGCGTGATATCAGCTATGGGAAGCGTGATGAGGTTATACCAATGCAGCTTAATATAAAAGAATCCTATTTTGATAAAAAGGAAGTCCACAAAAGCATTGGCTTGGAATGACAAACGCGCATCCATGTTCACCAGATTGGCCAAACCGCCATTGTTATAGTCCCACATGGTGGCGATTTCTGATCCGCGGATTTTGCCGTCATGATTGATGTCCATGAGGTCAATGTTGACATCAAAATGCAGGCTGCCCTCTAATCCGCCGCGAAGCACCACAAAGCTCACAGCGGCTTGCAGTCCCAGCCAGGAATTGAAATACAGCTCAGCTTTGTCCCGGCCGTAACGGTCATAATCCTGCACATAAAATCCGTCCAGCACTTCAAGGCCGTTGCCGGTACGCAAGGCCCTGCGGATGCCGAATGTGTCATAGCCGAAAGACAGATCAGCGCCCACCCTGAACCCGGCAAAAGCGCCCACAGTGAAAGCCAGCGGGCCAATGGGAATCACCACCAGGGTTTGGTTGTAATCAAAATTGACTTGCATGAGCGGCATTTCATAGGTGAACAAGGTGGCGTCCCCGCCTGTAAGAAGTTTGGCCCAGTTGCTGATGTTTTTGATGTAAGGCAGAAATTCAAATCCCCTGCGGTTTTGCGGGGTGTGGCCGGTGCTTTCCTGCTGAAGTGCATTGAATAAATTTTGAAGCTGCGGATTGTTCCATGTATCAGGCGCCTGAGCAGACTGAATATTGCCTGAAGCCAGATTGTACAGATCACCCAGAAGAATATCGCCATTGGCATATGGCATCATGGCATTGATGGTGTCTACCACACCCAGCATGTAACGGGCGGCTTGCACAAAACTCCAGTCAATGTCCCTGCCGAGCAAAACCTCAGCCAAGCCCATCATGGTGGGATTGCTCATAAACAAGCCCAAACCAGGAATCTCTGTTGACAACACCTCCACAACACCCCGGAACGGTTCTAAAATGTTCTGTATTTTTTCAGCAATAGGCTTTAAGAAATCCCTGACCAATGAGCCCACATCCAAGCGCAGGTTGAGAAAATCCAGTTGCGGGGCGCCGGCGCCGTTTTCCAGGTCCCAGTGCCAGTCAAATACAAAATCCGCTTTTAGCTTGGGCAGGCCTTTGGCGCCGCTCACTTCCAAAGCCAGCACCAGGTCAAGGTCTGCGTCCACAGCAAAATCAATATCAAACAATCGGCTGAACGGCGTGGAAAGCGCCTGCGCCATAGTGAAACGGTTGGCATCCGTCCCGTTAATATCAATGGACAGACCGCCTCTCACCCCATGGGGCTGGAATCCAGCAGCAGGGTCAGCGTCAGTGTCTGTTAATGTGGCAGTAAAAAACAGGAGTTTCCCTTGCGCTGTAAAGGGTGTGATGACATGCGGATCATTGGGCGCGCCGTCCAGAAAAGCATTGATCTCAAGCTCGAGCTCAGGATCGCCTGCGTCTTGATTCACGGCCAGATAAAAACCATCTGACACGCTGATGCCCAAGCCAAAATCAAAGGTCCAGAGCATTTCCAACCCAAATCCGCCGTTCACTTCCAGACCCAGGCCGGGGATGTCAAAATTAATGGGAATATCTATGCCGGTATTGAAAATCGTGCCGCCCAACGGGATATCAAATTGAATGGCATCGGCTTGGTCCGGGATCATGTCCCCCAGGGTCCAGTCCAGAGAATTACCGGATGCATCCAGACAAATGATTATGATATCTGTGAGAGAAGGGATGAGATCAGGATCATCACCGTCCAAAACAATATTCAATCCGGACGGCCCCAACACACCCCATAGTTCATCACGCAAGACTTCCAAGGCCCGGCCGTCACCGCTTAATTTGTCGCGCAGATTTTTGAGCAAGCCTGTACGCATGTCTTGCAGGAATGTGGCGGCATGCGCCATCTTAGACCCAAGCAAAGGCAAATCACTGGCTATGCTGGATCCAAACACATCTTCCACACTGCCCAACACAATGTCCACGCCATCAAGCACATACCCAGGATCATTTAAAAAGATCCAAAGCGGATGGCCGGTCAAGCCGTCCAGCACATCTTCCATGGCCTGAGACAGATCAGGCGTGCTGAAATTGTCAACCTCAAATCCGTCCTGTGAAAAATGCGCATCCACAACAAAAGACCCCAAAAACTGGTTCATGCCGAATGCCCGCAAGTACACAGGCAGATCAATGGCAAAAGACCCGGCAAAATCAAGATGCAGATTATCCATAAGGCTTTCAGCAGACAAATGGAACAGTCCGTCATCTGCTGTGCCGTTCTCATAAAGACTGAGGCTGAACAGGGCATAATCAGAATGCTCATCAGAATGAAATCCCGCAGGATAAGCATTCATGCCTTCAGGGTTGGTGCCGGCATCCTGGTCCAGATCAAAATTCACTGTGCCGCCAGCCACGCCAAAATCAACAGGCCCTATTTTAAAACCAAGATCAAGATTCTGTCCTAAAAGTTTTGCGCCCAGCTCCACATGCGTGCCTTGGCCGGTGGTGTCATCATAATCATAGAGGAATATTTCTGAAGGGTCATTGAGATTGATGCCCATCTCAAGCACAGCATCAGCAAATACGGCAAACACAATATTACCGCCGATTGTGTCCACCAGGCTGTCTATGCCGTCAAGCAAAGGCGTGTCAAACCCGCCCAAATCCAGGGAAAAGCGAAACACATCCGCCAAAAAGGCTTCCCACTTGATATGAAGTCTCAAAACATTGTTTTCAATCCAAAGAGAAAAGATTTGTTCGTTCACAGGCCGGTCATTGTGGTCTTGAATGCCCAAGGCGTCTTCTATAATGCTTTCCACCTCTTGAATAGACGCGGCCGGGTCATTCAGGGCGTCTTGTATTTTTTCAGTCAGGTCCCCAATGAAATTGAAAATGTTTTCGAGCGAACGATTGATCACAGGCAAATCATCTGTGTAAAAAGGCTGTGCCTGCAGCAGTTCATCCAGAAAATCAATCCCCTGTATGATGGCATCATAGATGTTGTTAAAGCTGAGGGCATGGGGATCCATTGAAAACTGCGGAAAAGAAAAAGAAGCTTGATCAGGATGATTGAGATCATCCATGGCAAAAGACAATTCATTGGCCTGTGGCTCAACGCTTAAACCAGGCACGCCGCTCACTGACACATTTTTCAAAACAGCTTCAAGAGACCCTTGCAGTGAAAAATTCAGACCTGTGTTTTCATCAAGCCCTATATGGGCATTGGCTGAGAGAGCCACATGAGAATCTGTGTCCTGACCTCCGGCTGAAAATTCAATGAACCCCAGCCGCGCTGTGACAGCCGGGTCAGAAATCAGAAAAGAAGCTGATGCGTTCAAAAATGCTTGCTTGATTAAAAATGTCGGGCCTTCTGTGCCTGTCAAACCATCAATATCCAGAACCAAGTCCATGCCGGCATCAATCAAGGCTTGTACATCTGCTGCGGCAGAGGTGGACACATTTGCCAAGTCAATGCCATAATCAAGATTTAAGTCCAAAGGTCTGTTTTGTAAGGGTTCAAGCGCTGCAGCAAATGCAATGGGCACGCTTAATGTATTGGACACGGGATCATAAGCAATCTCCTGCCCGTCAGGCAGAATCCCGGATGCGTTCAGTATATCAACAAAATTTTGAACAGTGATGATGCCGCTTAAATCCACTTTGGCCATCACATGTTTTTCAAAAGATGAGACAAAATCAAGAATATCGCCGAGTCTCATGTTAATCACAGGAATTTCAATATCCAGCATGTCATTGTTTTTTAAGTCCCGCAGCCAGGACAAGGTATTCTGCAGCATATTGGTCAGATCAGAAATGGCAAGAGAGGTGAATGTGGAAAGCTTGTCAAAATGCGCTGTGTCAAATAACAGGTCTGCTGTTTCAGTGGCAGAAGCAAACACATCGCTGTTCATCGTGATAACCGGCTGCTCAGGTCCGTCGCGGATCTCATAACCCAGGAGAGAGGCATACAAGGGCAGAAACACATCCAAGTCGGCCGCGCCAGGCGAAAAATCAAGCGCGCCATTGGTCCAGGACACTGATCCATCCACATTTAAGTTGATACGGCCCTGCAGATTTCCCGGGCCGGCTTTGCCAGCGCTGACTTCCAGAGGTCCGACCTTGGCCCCCAGAATCAAATCCTGGATCCCGGCTTCAGCCTGAAAATCAAATTTGTCCAATTGAAAAATGTATTCTTGTGTGCCCCAATTCACGCCCAGCCTTAAGGCAATGTCAGTCATGATGGAGAGATTGACATCACCTGATTCAATAAAAGCAATGCCCCATTCTGTCAGGGCTTCAGGCAGAGCCAATTCCGTTGAGGCTGTGTAAGTGTCTTGCGAGACAAAGGACACATCAAATCCATCAGGTGTGATGCGCCAGTCCAAACCATTGTTTCCGCCGGCCAAGTCAATGTCATTCATGCCATTGAGCCACTGGTCCTGTATATATATGAGGAATTCGCCAATGCTCGGAAAACCGCTGGCATAGTTTTCAAACGGCACAGGCCACTCTTCAAAGTTATAATCTAAATCAACGGGCAGCCCCTGGTCAAGCAGATATTGATAGAGGTAGGCTTTTATATAATGCCCGAGTCCCATGTACTGGGTAATGCCCAAAAGTGCGTCCAATGATGTGTTGGTGCCTGGAATGGTTTGGGTCAGAATATGGTTTGTGCTGCGAATAAGCTCATTGCCATAAGTGATCTCGCCAGTCACTGGATCAACTGTTTCTTCAACTGAATATTCCACTGTCAGCTCATCATACATGGCCATCAGATTATCAGCCAAATTGTTTAAATAATCGGCCACTGAGCCTGTGAGATTGGCTGCGAGGTTGGCCACGCCGCCGATATCAAAAACAGGTTCTGTGAAGAGATCTGTGACGGCTATTGTCACAACCGGGTCTATGCCCAAATCCGCCAGATTTAATCCGAAGAAGTCGCCGGTCACAGGGAGGTTGGTTTGTATGCCGCCGCTGGCTGACAATGTGAACAATGAGCCGGAATTGTTCAGCATGTCCGTTAATGTAAAACGTTCAGTGGTATACGGTATGATCTGCACATCCGCGTCCAAATCAAATACGCCGTTCTCCACCCCCAGGTTCATGGCGCCCACATCTATATTGAACAACAAATCCAAAGCATGCACATCAATGGCAGCTGTGAGTTCATGCACCTGAAGAAAAACAGCATCAGCCGGGTCTAACCCCTCAGTCAAATCAAAACCCAGATCAAACTCAAATGTAAGCGAGCCCAGGATGTCCATATTCACATTGCCGTCAATGTTCAGACCCAGCTCAGACACGCCAGTGGAGATGGTGATATCTTCATCCAAAAAGGAATATAAGGATTTATAATTGATATTAAAAATTAATGTGTTATTTTCAATGCTCCCTTCAATGGATTCAATCCAATCCTGAGATTCCAAGACATGAACCAAACCATCAACAGTGGCGGCCGGCAGTTCTTCCGGATCATCTCCTTCCCATCCGCCGGTCTGAAAATAGTGTGTAATGGGGTCTAATATTGATGTGGTGATGCGCGTGGTAAAGGGCATTCTCTCATTAAAACTGGTGTTAAGAATGGGAAGCTGTGTTGTGAAAAAAGCATCATTATGCCAGTTATTCAATAGATCAATCAACTGTTGGAGAAAAAATGAAAACTGCTCTTGCGCTGCATCTGAAATCGCTTTTTGTCCAGGCATAGGAACATCCACATGAAAATGTCCTCCATGTCCCGAAAAAAACCGAACACCTTCCATGTCCCATAAACGTGGGTCATTGTATAAAATACGCTGTGCGCCAGCGTCAATAAAGGCCTGAATATGATCTTTCACCATCTGCAGGTCATAACCGACATAGCTCCTGATCCAATCTTTTATATTCTCAAGAAGATTCTTGTCATTGTAATTGTTCTCATTGTGCATCAAGGCGACTTCAGGAATCTGGGAAGCCTCTGTGGGCAGATCAACAGCCGCACACTGCAGACCATCCGGAGATGCTTCTGCAGTCAAAAGGGTCCCAAAATAGATCTCATAATCAGCTCTTTGTCCGGCCGCTGATCCAATATGAACATTTTGAGCCAATGTCACAACAGAAGACTGCGTGTCAACAGACAATATAGGGATGTTGAACCGGCTGGCAGGTCTTGAATCTTGCGCCGGAATATAGAGGAACAATACGGCATTTTTCCAATCTGCCACTGATGACAAATCAGGATTATTCATTAAGGTGACTGTGTTGCTGTTTTGTCCATTGGTATGGGCTGCACTTTCCCCCTTCCTAGAAAAACCGCCTGAGTGATCAACATTGGCCATAATATATTGATGGGCTCCAACATTCAAAACCCTGTAAAAAGGAAATTTATGCGGTTGATCCGTCTTGTCAAAAGATGGGGTGTCCACATCAATATCCATCCCTGTTTCATGGGTACTATGAACATTCTTGCCGCCTGATTTTTTGCTGAGATCATTGATGGGAAGATATTTTCCCGCTCCCAATTTCACAGCCTTTAAGCCGGCTTCAACAATCAGGCTGAATGCCCAGTCTGTTCCGTAATAAAAATCATCATGCACTCCGACCCCGAATTGGTCTTTGTTTATATTGTACCAGCCATCGCCTCCATCCAAAGGAATTTTCATCCATAAGGGGGCATTGGCATTGTTGATCCAATCAAGGGCTTCTGTTGTTAAATTGTTCGCTTGGTATGACACCCCGGGAGGTAAGTCGTGATTTGGGCTGTTGACTGCTGTGTTGAAAAGAGCAATGGCATGGCGCGTGTGAGAATGCAAAAGGGGAGCGCCCAGGTCTCCATCCACCACAAGAGGATTGCCGGATTCATCCGGGAATCCCATGTATCGCAATCGCTGCTGGGCACGGGCTGTGTCCACGTTGTTATAAAAGATATTTTCAGGCAGGGAGGTGACTTTAAGAGGGCCTGTGATTGAAAAACCCTGAGAGACATCGAGCAAAATCTTATACAACTCATTGTTCACTTTGACTTGGGTGTAGAGTTTTCCTATGTACCCGCGGTTCTTAGGTGTGGTGTATTGGGTCCATGGGTCTTGAGTGACAGCCGGGACAAAATAAAAAAGACCGGTTGAGACAAAGGGGTCCTTGTCCAACTGGTCTGATAATAAATAGGCATTGCCGTACGCATTGATGTCCGGAGGAAGAGGTCCGGTTAAGTCATCAGGGTTGTTCAATTCGAAGTTGTTTCCCCGAAAGACTTCTTTCAAATTTACATTGATCAGGTCCCCGGTTTTTCCTTCAAATTGCGGGACCAGATGCAGATTGTCAATTTGCACAGTGCTTTCCACTGTTTCACCAAGGAAGTCTGTCACTTCAATGGTGAGGACATGGATCTCTTCACGAAGGATCTCATCCACGGAAAGATAAACCGGAACAAACTGACTAAAATAACCAGGACCCATTGCATTCAGTTCTTCAAATGCCAATGAAATAATCGGGTTATTGTCCAGGTACACGCTCAGCATGTCATTCGGACCGGCTGAAATGATTTGCAAATCAAATGCCAGTTCACTCACAAATGAGGAGAGATAAAACCAGTCGTGCGTGCGGGATTCAGAACCGGGAGACAGTTCCATATAATGGTTGTCACCCTCTGTGCCAACAGTCCCGGTGCCGCCACCGCCTGTATTGGACCAGTTTTCTATATAGCTTCCTATATAGTAGTCCTCAAAATCTCCATTGGCCAAATGCATGGGCAGCCAGTCTGAAGACAGACCGTCAGGCGTGTAACGAACCCCTGGTGCAAGTGTTTCCTGCATGAGCCCTGTGTCATCGTGTCCCCATCCCAATAAGTGGCCGATTTCATGGGACACCACTGTGTAGAGGTCCATGAAGCCTTCAGCGTCATCTTCAGAATAGGCAGAATCAGTATACCACCCGTGCCCGGCAGCGTCTTCATCTATTTGCACAGTGTCATTCATGACCCGGCCCAAAATAAGGCCGGGCAGATCCATGACATCAAATGTCACCATACCCAATAAAGTCAAAGGGTCTGCTTTCAATGTCAGTGCGGAAATCCATTGTGCCACTGATTCTTTCACAATATCATTCAGCTGCTCACTTGATGTCAAAACATTTTCAGCAGGCAGCGGCCCTGGAAGGGCTTCTTCAGAAGCCGTCATGTTCGTAAATCCCATCCGGCAATCTGGGACCATATCGAGGCGACATGGTAGCGGCATGGTTGGTGATTGGTTATTGAATATTTGTAAATCGGTATCTGTAGCATGCCGATTTATCGGCGCTGTTATTTCATTTTCCAGATCATCAAATAGACCCACCAATTCGGTTTGGTTGTTGGATAGAGCGATTTCGTTGGATTGAGTGGTGAGTTGGATTTCTTCGGTTTGTGGGAAAGGATCAAAAAGAGGATCAATTATGGGTGTCACGCCTATGGCTATCGGATCAGCTGATAGCAGCAGACGGGGTTCAAGTGGTTCCAGTTTAAAGGAATATCGGGTTGATCTCATTATTCTCGGCCAATAATGTTATCTAAGTTGTTTTGATTCTATTCCATTGACTGGTGAGCGTTTTCTGTAGAATCCCTCATTCTAAGGTCTCCCTCATCACCGGCCCCCAAACCGGCTGACGCTCAATTAAAATATATTTTGGCAAAGATTCGGTTTTTTGTCAAGAGCAGTATATAACACATGAAACTCTCTAACCCGGAGGCCTCTGCGCCCTTCTGTTTCAAGGTTGGGTCATTAATAAAAAATCGATCAGATTGATTCTTTTAATTCCTTTATAATCTTTTTCAAAAACATTGTCCATGCTCACAACATATTTGGGATAGTTGTCTTTTATTTTTTGCAACACGGAGAATTCCCTTTGTATTGTTTCAGGTGAAGAGAGCAGATAGGCCACCTGCACATACACCCTTTCATGGGCTTTTTGGGCGACAAAATCCACTTCATAATCATCCCATTTTCCTATATAGACTTGATAACCGGATTGTTTCAGTTTATGAAAAACAATATTCTCAAGAACGCCTGAAACATCTGATTCTTTATATCCAAACATGGCATTCCGGATGCCAATATCTCCTAAATAATACTTCTCATATATCTCCAGGAGACGTTTTCCTCTGATATCATAGCGCGGTACTTTATGAACGACGAATGTAGAAGCAATGTATGAGATGTAATTTTGTATTGTTTCTATGCCAACGCTCAATCTTTGAGACTTTAAATAATCTGCAATTCGACGGGCGGAAAACACATTGCCAATATTGTCTATCAAATAACCGGATAAATTTTCCAATAACGTGATATTCCTTATTTTATTTCTTGCCACTATGTCCCTTAACAAAATCGTATTATAAATAGTCTGAACGCATTGATAAATTGTCTCCTCTTCAAATTCCAAATGGTGGATAATAGGAAATCCGCCATAACGCAAATAATGCAGAAATTCAGTTTGGATGTCTTTTTTATTCGGCCCTCTAAAGACCAAAAATTCCTCAAAACTTAAAGAATAAATAGGAAATTCAACATATCGTCCTGAAAGCAGGGTAGCGATTTCTGATGAAAGAAGATGCGCATTAGACCCGGTCAGATAAATATCATATCCGTTTTCATTGGAAAAAGAGCTGACTGTTTTTTCCCATTCTTTTATTTCCTGAATTTCATCAATAAAAATATATTTTTGGCCTTTGCTATTTTTAAAAGACTTCTGAATGTATTCGTATAGATCCTTATAATTTCTGATAAAGTCAAACTCAATAGACTCTTTATTAATGTATACGATATTATTTGGCAGAATGTTTTGTTCTTTTAGTTCTTCTATCACCTGTCTAATAAAATAGCTTTTCCCTGTTCTTCTCATTCCCACAATGACTTTGATAACGGGCTTATTAATAAAAGGGGCTATTTTTTTTAAATATTTTGTTCTTTTAAACACATAAATCCCTTATAAATCCAGTTTTTGTTCTACATACAGATCATTTTAACCCATTTTTATTAAAATGTCAACCGTACAGAACAAAAAAGACCAACCCGTTCTTCTCTTTCCTTGACATTGCCCTCACCCTTCGAGCCAGAGGCTCGATGCTCTCCCGTTTACAGGAGAGGGGAGACAAGTTGGGCCTGACTTTCGCAACAGTCCCGCATTCCCAGCCAGCCCAATTCCTGTTACAGCCGTCAGCCATCAGTATTCAGCTTTTTGCCAACGATCGCATCCAACTGACTCCATGCAAATAACCGAACAATACGTCAGCTTTTTCATGCGCGGTTAGTTTATTTATGAGTCTACCACCTGTTTTTTGATCTTTTCATCGTGCGGTTTTTCCATCTTACCCTCCGATTCCCAACGTTTAATTATAATGGGTTTTTTCCTGTATTCCATTATAATCTAATAAGATAGAAAATAAACATTGTTTACTAAACAATTCAACAATGTCCCCAATTTTGTCTCTAAATTTCTTTTTGACATCAATTGACAACCATTCATTGGTATGGTAACATATTGTTGATTACCGTAATTTACGAAAGGGGAAAGCATGATCACTGAAAAGATTGATGTTCAGGGGAAAGAAATAACAATTATATCGTATAAGGAAGACGATTATATTTGCCTGACTGATATGATTAAAAATATTGACAATGGTTTTGCTCTGATTGAAAAGTGGCTAAGAAACAAAAATACCATTGAATTTTTAGGGATTTGGGAAGAAATATATAATCCAGCCTTTAATTCCCTCGAATTCGAGGGAATTAAAAATCAGGCAGGTTTAAACCGTTTTGTCCTTTCAGTAAAACAATGGGTGGAGAAAACCAGCTCCAGCGGCATAATGGCAAAAGCAGGTCGTTATGGTGGAACTTATGCACATAAAGATATTGCTTTTGAATTTGCTTCCTGGATATCCCCTCAATTTAAACTTTATCTTATTAAAGAATTTCAGCGGTTAAAAGACCAAGAACAAAAACAACTTGGTTGGGATATTCGCAGAAATCTTGCCAAAATAAACTACCGTATTCATACGAATGCCATAAAAGAAAATCTGATCCCTGCTGAATTAACAAAGACACAGATTAACTTTGTGTATGCCACTGAAGCTGATGTGCTCAATATGGTTTTATTTGGAAAAACAGCCAAACAATGGCGTGAAGCAAATCCTGATCAAAAGGGAAATATTCGGGATTATGCGAATATTCCTCAACTGGTTTGCCTGTCAAATCTGGAAAACCTTAATGCCCATTTTATAAATGAAAGTTTGTCTCAAAGAGAGCGATTGGTTAAACTAAATAAAACCGCTATTAACCAAATGAAGTTGTTAACACAAGACAAAACGATAAAAACAGTGAAAGTCATGGAAGGCAAAAAATAAGCCCTGGAGCTGGTAGCATTTTTTTAGCTGCTTTTTGTTTAATGCTGAAAAGGACCAGCTAGCCCCAATGCGGTTTAGATAAGGAAGTAGTTGCCCGATTTATCGGGCTCTTTAAAGCAAAAGCTTATCAAAAAGCGCCCCATAAATGGGGCAATTACAGA
>JANQER010000451.1 GCA_028278255.1 Elusimicrobiota bacterium
CCCGGCGCTCTATTTCAAGCTGGCGCAGCTGCCGTTCCACGGCATCAAGCTCTACAGGCATAGAATCAATTTCCATACGCAAACGGCTCGCAGATTCATCCACCAAATCAATGGCCTTGTCCGGGAGAAACCTCTCGGCAATGTACCGGTGAGACAAAGTGGCAGCTGCCACCAGCGCAGAATCAGTGATGCGCACCCCATGATGCACTTCATAGCGTTCTTTCAGTCCGCGCAAAATCGCAATGGTCTGCTCCACAGTGGGCTGGCCCACGTACACAGGCTGAAACCTCCGCTCCAAAGCCGAATCTTTTTCAATATGCTTCCTGTACTCGTCCAAGGTGGTGGCGCCCACGCAGCGCAATTCTCCTCTGGCCAGCATGGGTTTCAGAAGATTGGCAGCATCCACAGCGCCCTCGGCAGCGCCTGCGCCCACAAGTGTGTGCAGCTCATCAATAAATAAAATGATCTTCCCTTGAGCATCTGCTATTTCCTTAAGAACAGCTTTAAGCCTGTCTTCAAATTCGCCCCTGTATTTGGCGCCGGCCACCAATGCGCCCAAATCCAATGTAATGACTTTTTTTGACTTAAGCCCTTCAGGCACGTCACCTGAAATCACGCGCTGGGCCAAGCCTTCCACAATGGCTGTTTTTCCCACACCAGGCTCGCCAATAAGAACAGGATTGTTTTTGGTCCGGCGGGAAAGCACTTGAATCACACGTCTGACCTCTTCATCCCGGCCAATCACAGGATCAAGCTTGCCGCGTTTGGCCAGGTCAGTGAGGTCACGGCCGTACTTTTCCAAAGCCTTATATTTGACCTCAGGATTTTGGTCTGTCACCCGGTGAGACCCTCTGAGTTCACTCATGGCTTGCAAAATTCTGTCTCGTGTCACCCCTGATTTTTTCAACAAATCAGCTGTGGAATCATTGTCCAAAGACAACAAACCCAAAAACAAATGCTCTGTGGAAATATATTCATCCTGCAAAGACCCGGCTTCATCTTCAGCGCGCAGCATCACCTCCCGAAACCCTTGAGAAGCGCTTAATTGAATATTCCCGCGCACCTCAGGCAGTTTGGACAGTATCTCAACAATCTCTTTCTGACAGCGTTCTAAGGACACGCCGCATTTTTCCAAAAGATCAGGCACAATATTGTCCTGCACATCCATAATCCCAGAAAACAGATGTATAGGCTCTAACATCTGATGATGGCGTCTATCAGCCAATTTTTGCGCATTCTGAAGCGCTTCCTGCGCTTTAATGGTTAATTTATCAATGGACATACACACCTCCCCATAACCACGGATGAACACGGATAAAAACTGTAAAAACAATATTTTATGGTTTTATACCAAATTATTCTTTTGCTTTTCAGTGTTCATCCGTGTTCATCCGT
>JANQER010000007.1 GCA_028278255.1 Elusimicrobiota bacterium
AGATGTTGGGTGTTTTGAGTTTGGTTTTGCTGTCTTCTCCGTAAGTGTATGAATAAGACAGATGGCCTTTGGCCCAGTTGGTCAGCCGCATGCTTAATTCACTTTCCAATCCAAAAAATATTTGTTTGGAGCCGCTGTTCTTATATTGAGGAATTCCCAGGCTGGGATTGTACGCAATGGTAATGGCATTGGTGAGCAGGTTGTAATAGGTGTTCATGTTGATATATGAATTTTTGTCGTCTAATTTAAGATGCCCGCCTATTTCATAAGATCTTACTTTTTCTGATTTGAGGTTTTCGTCTCCTATAATAGAGGGGTTGTTGCGTATATACATTTCATTGTAATTGGGCACGCGGAAGGCAGAGCCAGCCATGCCTCTGATGCTCAGTTTTGTCTGCGGGGACCAGACAATGGAGAGCCTGGGGTTAAACTGGGATTCCAGGTCCTGATAATTGTCATACCGCCCGCCGGCTGTTAAGCTTAAATTGTCCAAGAGATTGATTTTGTCCTGCGCAAAAACAGACCAGATGCTTCTGTCTGCGTTTTTGGACCAGCTCATGGTGTCTGTTTGATCCACCATTGAGATACCATCGGAAGCTTGTGCGTTTGTTAATGGGTGGAAATTCGTTTTTGAGGTGACATCATATTGCTTGGCATGTTCATACGAGATCCCCATGAGCAGAAGGTTTCTTTCAAATCCTGTGTAAGTGAGCTGATTCCCGATTGTCAGCCTGCTGTTTTTGTACCCGGGTTCCCCGCCTAAGCCAAGAGGGAATGTCTCAATGTCTCCGTCCCCGTCTAAATCAAAGGGAATGGTGAATCCGGGCGGGTATATGGTCAATTGGCTGAAATAATGCTGGTCAGTATAGTTGATGTAGGTTTTTGATTTATAGGAAAGCCCGCCGTAAGTGTAATGGAGGCTTCCGGTGAAGAAATCAGTTTTGTTGATGTTGTTGTTTGTGACCGCATACCCCAGACCGCCAATGGTCGGAGACATTGTGTTTTTGTCATAGGATAATTTGAAATAAAGTGATTTTGTAGAGAGTTTGAGAACCCCTTGATATCTTTCTTTGTTATAGGCCGTGTGTCCCGGGGCAATGGTGAATGGCGTGCCGTATAGTTTATCTCTTTGCACTTTTTCTTTGGCCCCGTCAGTGTCATGCCAGTCAAAGGAAGTGAAAACATTGAGATTGTTTATTTTTTTTCCGAACAACAATGACCCGCCTTTTGTGTTGAAGCTTCCGCCTCTGCCGGTTATTCGAAGGCCGTTCACATCCCTGACATCCTTGGTGATAATGTTCATGGCGCCGGATAATGCATTTTCGCCGTATAAAGCAGAGCCGGGACCGCGGATGATTTCGATTTGTTTGACATTGTCTAATTGCAGGCCAGGTGTGAGCCAGACAGTGGATCCTTTGTCTATTTCATTGATATGCACGCCGTCTACCATGATTTTAAATTGCGCGAGTGTGTTGGATAAGAAACCGCGGATGGCCGCAATTTGACCGCCTGATATAAAAACCCCAGGGTCAAATCCCGGAATCAAATCATAGATGTCCATTAAATCTCTTGGGTTTAATAGGTCAATGTCATCTGCTGTGATGACTGAGACATTGCTGGAGGCCTTTTCCGGTCTTTCTTTTGTCAGTGCCGCAATTGTGATAACAGGTATTTCACCGAAAAGGATGTCTTCCAGTCCTTCTTCTTCAAAAAGGGCATAAAGGCCTATCGGCGGATAAGTCAAGAACAGCAGTCCGGTTATAATGATTGAGGCTGTTTTTTTTAGCATAAAATCTCCTCTTTGTCGTTGGCATAAAATTTAATGATTGAACCCGATCATTGTTAATTTTAAAACTTGACACTGGCTTTGAATGTGATGTCCCGGCCGGGGCGGGGGATGTCATAGGGGATGAATCCCTCGGGTTCCGGTGAGACATGGGATTTGTTAAAGAGGTTGTGGACTGCCAATGAAAATCGCATGTTTTTTATTTTGATGAAGTTGAGCGATGTGTGGATAATATTATACGCATCCACATCTTCACGCGCATCACCCCGGGCGCGTTCTTTTTTGGAGTAGTACAGCGAGGTGATGTTAAAAGTGAAGTAATTTTCGTGGATGAAGTTTAATCCCGCTGTGATTTTGTGGTGCGAAATGTTGGGTGTTTTGAGTTTGGTTTTGCTGTCTTCTCCGTAAGTGTATGAATAAGACAGATGGCCTTTGGCCCAGTTGGTCAGCCGCATGTTTAATTCGCTTTCCAATCCAAAGAATGTTTGTTTGGAATCACTGTTTGTGTATTGCAGAAGCCCCAAAGCGGGATTGTGCGCAATGGTGATGATGTTGGTGAGTTGATTGTAATAGGTGTTTATGTTGATGTATGAATTTTTGTTGTCAAGTTTAAGATAACCGCCGGCTTCATATGATTTTATTTTTTCTGATTTGAGGTTTTCATCTCCCACATTGCTCGGATTGTTGCGTGCATACATTTCATTATAATTGGGCACACGAAAGGCTGAGCCGGCCATGCCTCTGAGATCCAGTTTGTTGTTCACAGACCAGACAAGGGAGGCCCTGGGGTTGAATTGAGATTCTATGTCTTTGTAGTTGTCATACCGGCCGCCGGCTGTTAAAGCCAGGTTGTCAGAAAAGTATATTTTGTCTTGCACAAAAACAGACCAGATGCTTCTGTCCTCATTTTTGGTCCAGTTGAGGGTGTCTGTGAAGTCCACAAGTGTGATGCCGTCCGATGCCTGGGCGTTTGTGAGAGGATTGAAATTTGCTTTTGAGGTGACTTCGTATTGTCTGATATATTCATAAGAGGCGCCCAGCAGCAGCATGTTCTTTTCTATTCCCGTGTAAGTGAGGTTGTTCCCCAGGGAGAGCCGGCTGCTTTTGAACCCTGGTTCTCCCTTAACGCCTTGCGGGAATGTTTCAATGTCTCCGTCCCCGTCCAAATCGAATGGTATGGTGTAACCAGGAGGATAAAAGGTGAGTTTGCTGAGGCTGTGTTGATCAATGTAGTTGACATAGGTTTTTGTTTTAAAGGCCATGCCCGCATAAGTGTAATGAAGGCTTGTGGTCAAAAGATCTGTTTTAACGGAGTTGTTTTTTGACAGCGAATAACCCATGCCGCCGATAATAGGCGTCATTGTGTTTTTGTCATAGGACAATTTGAAATACAGCGATTCTGTTGAGAGTTTGAGAACCCCTTGATATCTTTCTTTGTTGTACGTGGTGTGGCCCGGGGCCATGGTGAACGGCGTGCCATACAGGACGTCTCTTTTGACTTTTTCTTTTGCGCCGTTTGTGTCGTGCCAGTCGAAAGAAGTGAAGATATCAAGGCTTTTGATTGTTTTTCCGAACAGTACGGCCCCGCCCTTTTTGTTGAAACTTCCGCCTCTGCCGGTGATTTGAAGCCCTTTCACATCTCCGGCTTCTTTGGTGATGATGTTCATGGCGCCGGATAAGGCGTTTTCGCCGTATAGGGCTGAGCCGGGGCCGCGGATGATTTCGATTTGTTTGACATTGTCCAGCTGCAGGCCCGGTGTGAGCCATAAGGTGGAGCCTTTGTCAATGTCATTGATATGCACGCCGTCCACCATAATTTTAAATTGCGCAAGACTCGTCGATGAAAATCCTCTGATGGCTGTTGATTGTCCGCCTGTCATGGAAATGATTGAGTCAAATCCAGGGACCAGGTCATAGATGTCCATTAAGTCCCTTAAATTTAAATGTGAGATGTCTTCTGCTGTGATGACCGATACATTGCTGGAAGCTTTTTCAGGAGATTCTTGTACCAAAGCAGCAATGGTGATGATAGGGGTTTCACCAAAAAGCATGTCTTCCACGCCTTCTTCTTCAAAAAGGGCGTGGAGATTCATGGGTTGATAAGATAATAACAGAATGCCGGCGATGATTGAGATTACGTTTTTTCGCATAAGACATCAGCTCCTTTGTGTATAGTAAAATTTGATTATATATTACCACAATTTGATGGAAGTGGGAGGGCCTTTTTGTTTTAGAATTTCACACTGGCTTTGAAGGTGATGTCGCGGCCGGGGCGGGGAATGTCATAGGTGATGAAGCCTTCGGGTTCAGGTGTGACATGGCGTTTGTTGAAGAGGTTGTGGACGGATAGTGAGAATTCCATGTCTTGTATTTGGACGAAATTCAATGTGGTATTGACCAGGTTATACGCGTCCACATCCCGGCGCGCGTCGCCCCGGGCGCGTTCTTTTTTGGAGTAGTACAAAGAGGTGAGGCTGAGTATCAAGGCCTTCCGATAAGCCATGTTGAGCCCGGCAGTGATTTTATGATGTGAGATGCGGGGTATTTTGAGGTTGGTTTTGCTGTCTTCCCCGTATGTGTAAGAATAAGACAGAGCCCCTTGGGCCCAGTCCGTGATCTTCATGTTGAATTCACTTTCCAGGCCAAAAAATGTTTTTTTGGAATCACTGTTTGTGTATTGCGGAAGCCCCAGAATGGAGTTGTAGGCAATGGTGATATTGTTGGTGAGCCGGTTGTAATAGGTGTTGATGTTGAGGTAAGAATTTTTGTCGTCTAATTTGATATGCCCGCCGAGTTCATAAGATATTATTTTTTCTGACTTGAGGTTTTCATCGCCCGCATTGGCCGGGTTGTTGCGGGTATACATTTCATTGTAATTGGGCACGCGGAAAGCAGACCCAGCCATGCAGCGGAGGTCAATCCTGTTATGAGGGGACCAGACAAAGGAAACCCTGGGGTTGAATTGGGATTCTATGTCTTGGTAATTGTCATATCTTCCGCCTGCCGTGAGCGTCAAATTGTGAAGCAGACGGAGCTTGTCCTGTGCAAAAACAGACCAAATACTTCTGTCTTCATTTTTGGACCAGTTGAGCGTGTCTGTAAAATCTATTATGGAAATTCCGTCAGAAGCTTGCGCATTTGTGAGGGGATGGAAATTCATTTTATGGCCGACATCATACTGCCGGGCATAATCATATGAGATTCCCAGTAACAGCAGGTTTTTGTTGAGCCCTGTATAAGCGAGACGGCTGCCGAGCGAAAGCCTGCTGTTCTTGTATTCAGGGTTTCCCTTGACGCCGTGCGGAAATGTTTCAATGTCCCCGTCCCCGTCCCTATCAGAGGGGATGGTGTATCCGGGAGGGAAGAGGGTCAATCGGCTGTGTGAATATTGATCAATATAGCTGATAGAAGTTTTTATTTGACAAGAATTTCTGTCATAGGTGTAAAGAAGACTTGTTGTCAAGAGATCGGTTTTAATGGTGTTGTTTTCTGTGAGCGCATAGACCATGCCGCCGATGCCCGGCGTCATTGTGTTGTTGTCATAAGATATTTTAAAATGAAATGATTCTGTGGAGAGTTTAAGAATGCCTTGATATCTTTTCTTGTTGTAGCTCGTAGGGTTTGGGGCTATTGTGTATGGCGTGCCGTACAACACATCCCTTTCCACTTTTTCTTTGGCCCCGTCCGTATCAAACCAGGCAAATGAAGCGAATAGGCCATTGTCTTTTAATTTTTTCCCGAAGAGCAACAACCCGCCCTTGTTTTTAAAACTGCCGGTTCTGCCTGTGATTTGAATGCCGTCCACATCCTCTGTGTCCTTGGTGATGATATTTATGGCCCCGGCTAAGGCGTTTTCTCCGTACAAGGCTGATCCGGGTCCGCGGATAATTTCGATTTGTTTGACATTGTCCAATGAAAGGCCGGGCGTGATCCAAGTGGTGGCGCCTTTGTCAATGTCATTGATGTGCACGCCGTCCACCATGATTTTCAATTGCGGGATGTTGGGGGAATAAAGGCCCCTGATCACAGCATACTGGCCGCCTGTCATGAAAACACCCGGTTCGAATCCGGGAATCAAATCATAGATGTCCATGAGATCTCTGGGGCTTAAAAGTTTAATATCTTCTGCCGTGATCACAGACACATGGCTGGAAGCGCTGCCGGGTTTTTCTTCTGACAGAGCGGCAATTGTGACAATAGGGATTTCATTTAATAGTATTTCTTTTTCGATTTCAGTATCGAGAAGGGCATGAAGTTTTATTGGCTGATGAGATAAAAGCAGTAAGCCGGCAACAGCGATTGTGAATATTTTTTTGTGCATACAATTTTATTTTTAGTGCGAATTGTTTAACCCCTCACCCTGGCCCTCTCCCGCAAGGGGAGAGGGGGGCAGGATGAAGGAATGATAAAACACTAGAATTTGACAGTGGCTTTGAAAGTGATGTCGCGGCCGGGACGCGGGAGGTCATAGTAAACGAGTCCTACAGGTTCCGGCGAAAAATAGGATTTGTCAAAGAGATTGTGCACAGACAATGAGAATTGCATGTCTTGTATTTTGATGAAGTTGAGCGTGGTGTTGACCAGGTTGTAAGCATCCACATCATCACGCGTATCACCCCTGGCGCGTTCTTTTTTGGAATAGTACAAAGAAGTCACATTGAACGTTAGGTAATCTTGATAGATAAAATTAACCCCGGCTGTGATTTTATGGTGTGAGATGCCGGAGATTTTCAGGTCGGTTTTACTGTCTTCCCCGTAGGTATAGGAATAAGACAGATTGCCTTTGGCCCAGTCTGTGAGCCGCATGTTTAGTTCATTTTCCATGCCAAAGAATGTTTGTTTGGAATCACTGTTGCTGTATTGGTTGAGTCCCAAACCGGAGTTGAATGCAATGGTAATGACATTGGTGATCTGGTTGTGGTAGAAATTGGTGTTGATGTAAGAACTTTTGTCATCCAGTTTGAGATATCCGCCCATTTCATAGGATTTTATTTTTTCTGATTTAAGGTTTTCATCTCCAATGTTGCTCGGATTGTTGCGTGCATACATTTCATTATAATTGGGCACACGAAAAGCTGAGCCGGCCATGCCTTTGATGTCCAGCTTATCATTGAGAGACCAGACAATGGAAACCCTGGGATTGAACTGGGATTCTATGTCCTTGTAATTGTCATACCGGCCGCCGGCTGTGACGCTCAAATTGTCCAGGAGTTCGATTTTGTCCTGCGCAAAAACAGACCAGATGCTTCTGTCTTCGTTTTTTGTCCAGTTGAGCGTGTCAGTGAAATCCACTTGTGAGATGCCGTCTGAAGCTTGTGCGCCTGTGATGGGATGGAAATTGGTTTTTGACGTGGCGTCATACTGTCTGGCGTATTCATAAGAGACGCCCAGCAGGATCAGATTCTTTGTCAATCCTGTGAAGGTGAAATTGTTGCCGATGGACAGCCTGCTGTTTTTGTACCCGGGTTGTCCCCGCGCGCCATTGGGAAATGTCTCAATGTCGCCGTCTCCGTCTAAATCAAAGGGAATAGTGTATCCTGGCGGGAAAATAGCTAAGTCGCCGCTTGAATGTTCATCGATATAATTGATATATGTTTTTGATTTACAAGAGACGCCGCCATAAGTGTAATGAAAACTCGTTGTCAAGAGGTCCGTCTCAAGGGTGTTGTCATTGGTGATGGCATAATTCACGCCGCCGACAATCGGCGCCATTGTGAGTTTTTCATAGGACACCTTGAAATAAAGTGTTTTGGTTGAGAGTTTGAGAATCCCTTGATATCTTTCTTTGTCATAACTGGTTTTGCCCGGGGCCAAGGTAAATGGCGTGCCAAAGAGCATGTCTCTTTCGATTTTTTCTTTTGCCCCGTCTGTGTCGTGGTAGTCAAAGGAAGCGAAGATATCAACTTTGTTTAGTTTTTCCCCAAGCAAAAATGACCCGCCCTTGTTTTTGAAGCTGCCGGCTCTGCCGGTGATTTGAAGACCATCCACATCATTGGCACCTTTGGTGATGATGTTCATGGCGCCGGACAAGGCATTTTCACCGTATAAGGCAGAGCCGGGACCGCGGATGATTTCGATTTGTTTGATATTGTCCAGCTGCAGACCAGGCGTCAGCCATATGGTAGAACCTTTGTCAATGTTATTGATATGCACACCATCCACCATGATTTTAAATTGCGGCATGCTGGTTGTCAGCAAGCCTCTGATAGCGGCGGACTGGCCTCCTGTGATGAAAACGCTGGGATCAAAACCGGGGATCATGTCATAGATGTCCATTAAATCTCTTGGGCTCATGAGGTTGATGTCTTCTGCTGTGATCACAGACACATTGCTCGAGGCTTTTTCCGGTTTTTCTTCCACCAGAGCCGCTATGGTGACCACAGGAATTTCCGCAAAAAGTATGTCTTCTACGCCTTCTTCTTCAAACATGGCGTACAGGTTGATGGGTTGATAAGATACAAACAGCAGTGATGCCAGGGTAAGGGAGAGTATTTTTTTTAACATGATGTTTTCGCTCCTTTTAAATCTAATAATTATAATAATGATGATTTTAGCAAATATATATTAGCACAATTTAAATGGAAATATGACGTGTGTGTTTTTTTTGTTTGTATGCGGCCTTTTGTTTATGCTTTTTGAATCTTAAAATTTGATGATGGTTTTGAATGAGATGCTTCGGCCGGGGCGGGGGATGTCGTGGGGGATGAGACCTTCGGGTTCCGGTGAGACATAGGATTTATTGAAGAGATTGTGGATTGACAGGATGAATTCCATGTTTTGTATTTTGGTGAAATTGAGGGTGGTGTTGATGAGGTTGTATGCGCTGATATTGTCACGTGTGTCTTTGCGGGCGCGCTCTTTTTTGGAATAGTAGAGAGAGGCGATGCCGAGAGTCAGATAATCTTGATAAGCGAGGTTGAGACCGGCAGCGATTTTGTGGTGGGAGAGGCCGGGTATTTTAAGGTCAGTTTTGTTGTCTTGTCCGTATGTGTACGAATAAGAGAGAAGCCATTGGGCCCAGTCAGTGACGGCCAGGTTAAATTCGCTTTCCAGTCCATGGAAAATTTGTTTTGAATCGCTGTTGATGTATTGTGACAGCCCGAGACCCGGATTGAACCTGAGTGTGATGTGGTTTGTGAACTGGTTGTAATAGGCGTTCAGATTGACATATGAATTTCTGTTGTCTAATTTTAAATGCCCGCCGATTTCATATGATTTTAATTTTTCTGATTTGAGGTTTTCATTCCCAATGTTGATTGGGTTGTTGCGTGCGTACATTTCATTATAATTGGGAACCCGGAAGGCTGACCCAGCCATGCCTCTGAGGGTTAGTTTGTCATACGGAGACCAGACAATGGACGCCCTGGGGTTAACCTGGGAGTCTGTGTCCTGGTAATTGTCATACCGGCCGCCAATTGTGAAGGTCAAATTATGGCGTATTTCTATTTTGTCCTGAGCAAAAACAGACCAGATGCTTCTGTCTTCGTTTTTGGACCAGTTGAGTGTGTCTGTGAAATCCACTATTGAGACGCCGTCAGAGGCTTGGGCGTTTGTGAGAGGATGGAAATTTGCTTTTTGTACGACATCGTATTCTTTGGCATAATCATAGGAAACACCCAGAAAGATCAAATGATCTGCTAATCCGATATACGTGAACAGGTTGCTCAGAGACAGTCTGCTGTTATTGAAACCAGGCTCTCCCTTGACGCCTTCAGGGAATGTCTCAACGTCGCCATCGCCGTCTAAATCAAAAGGGATGGTATACCCGGGCGGGAAGGCCGTTAGTTTGGTGTGCGAGTGCTGATCAATATAACTTATGGTTGTTTTGGTTTTATAATTCATGCCGATATGTGTCAGATGAATATTTGTGGTCAGGAGGTCTGTGGCAATGCTGTTGTTTTTGGTGATGGCATATCCTACCCCCCCGACAGTCGGGGGTATGTCATTCTTGTCATAGGATATTTTGAAGCTCATTTTTTTTGTTGAGAGTTTGAGAACTGCCTGGTGTCTTTTCTTGTCGTAAGAGGTTTTGCCTGGGGCCAATGTAATGGGGGAGCCAAACAGGGCGTCTCTTTCTATTGTTTCTTTTGCGCCGTTTGTGTCAAGCCAATCAAATGAAGCCATGATATTGAGGTGATTTTTTTTTGTCCCGAATAGTATTGATCCCCCTTTGTTTTTAAAGCTGCCGACTCGCCCGGTGATATGAATGCCGTCTATGTCATTGGCATCCTTGGTAATGATGTTCATGGCACCTGATAAAGCGTTTTCTCCATACAAGGCAGAGCCAGGACCGCGGATGATTTCGATTTGTTTGACATTGTCCAATGAAAGGCCGGGCGTGAGCCATAAGGTAGAGCCTTTGCTGAGGTCATTGATGTGCACCCCATCCACCATGATTTTGAGATGCGGGGTGTTGGGGGATAAAAGGCCTCTGATGACAGCATACTGGCCGCCGGACATGTGCGCCCCGGATTCGAATCCGGGAATGAGGTCATAGATGTCAGAGAGATCTTTTAATCCCAGAAATTTGATGTCATTGGCAGTGACCACGGACACATTGCATGAGGCTTTTTCAGGTCTTTCTTCAAAGAGCGCGGCAATGGACACAACCGGTATTTCGCTGAAAAGAATGTCTTCAATGCCTTCTTCTTCGTATACCGCATAAAGTGGCATGAGGTTGAGGGATAAGAGTAGAGCGGCGGTTATTGCTGAAAACGTTTTTTCAAACATAGAAATTCCCCACTGTGTTGTTGCCAATTTCCAGAATACACAGCATACATCTTATTGTTATGCGGGAAAGAAGCGGGTATAGTACATGTGGATATTGTTGGTATATGTTAGCACAATTTAACACCCAAATATATATGGATTTTTGTCTTTGGATTTTCATGAGTGCATATTTGTTTAAAAACAGTTACAATAGACAAAATATGCTGCTGAAATATTTTTGTTTAAGGAGACATGTGTGCCGGATTTGAAGAGTCAATTGAAGAGGTTTTCAGAAACGCCTATTTTGGTGATCGGTGATTTAATGATGGATCGGTACGTACGGGGCAGGGTGAGCCGTTTGTCGCCTGAAGCGCCTGTGCCGGTGGTGGACACGGAACAGGAAGATTTTATGCCGGGCGGCGCCGGGAATGTGGCTTTTAATGTGGCGGCTCTTGGGGGAAAGCCTTTTGTGGTGTCAGTGGTCGGCCGGGATTTGGAAGGGGACAGGCTTTTGGGGTTTTTGCAAGAAAAGGGCGTGGATGTGCAGGGCATTGAAAGAGATGGGTCACGCCCGACCATTCAGAAAACACGGATTTATGCCGGGCATCAGCAGGTGGTGCGTTTTGATAAGGAGAACCGGACGCCTGTGGGCCCGCATGTGATGATGCGTTTGTTCGGCCGGATCAAAGAACTATTGGGTCAGGTGAGAGGGGTGGTGCTTTCTGATTATGGCAAGGGGATTGTGTCTTCTCCTTTATTGCGGTTTGTTCTTCCTTTGGCGCGTCAACAGAAGAAGTTTGTGATGGTGGATCCGAAAGTTGAGCATTTTTTGAGATATAAAGGGGTTCAGTGTGTGACGCCCAATCTGAAAGAAGCCGCTGAAGGCATGCGGGTTTTGCCGCCGAAAACAGATGAGGAAGTGGATGCATTGGGAAACAAAATTTTGAAAAAGTTGAAATGTCAGTCCGTATTGATTACACGGGGTGAGCGTGGTATGAGTCTTTATCAGTCCGCGAAAAAAACATGTCATTTTCCTTCTCATGCGCAGGAAGTGTTTGATGTGACTGGCGCTGGGGACACTGTGATTTCAACTTTTAGTCTGGCTTTGGCCGCCGGATGTTCTTATGTGGATGCCGCACATTTGTCCAACGTGGCAGCTGGAATTGTTGTGGGAAAATTGGGAACAGCCACGGTTTCACAGGAGGAAATAATAAATTGTGCCTCTTTAACAAAATCTGTGGGTAGAAAACACCAATTTTAGACGATAAAAGTGTAAAGTAATTTGATGCTCATTTTTGGTTAAAAACCTAAAGCATCACGGGCTAACGCCCGTCCATTCATATTTAACCACGGGGGACACGGGGAAAATATTTTCGTAAGGTTTTTACCCACAGATTCTGTGAAAGAGCCTAAATTGTTTGTAGGGGCGGGGCTTGCCCCCGCCCTGTCAGCAGAAATTTGAAATTGGAGATTAAAATCAAAAAACATGAAAATTCTTGGTGTGATTCCAGCGCGGTTTGCTTCTGAAAGGTTTCCTGGGAAACCATTGGTGTCTATCAATGGGAAGCCCATGGTGCAATGGGTCTATGAGGCGGCACGCAAGGCTTTGCCGCGCGTGGTGGTGGCCACGGATGACCAGCGGATTTTGGATTTTGTACGAGGGATGGGCGGTGACGCTGTTTTGACGTCAGCCAAATGTCAGAGCGGAACAGATCGTGTGGCTGAAGTGGCGCGGAAAATAACAGCTGATATTTATTTTAATATCCAAGGGGATGAACCTTTGATGCATGCTGACACAATTAAAAAGGTTTTGGCGCTTCATAGGGATCCCCATGTGCAGATGGGCACTGCGGCCACAGGGTTGGTCTTGGCGGATTGGAAGAACCCGGATGTGGTGAAGGTGTTGGTGGATAAGAATCAGGATGCGATTTATTTTTCACGGGCGCCCTTGCCTTTTTTTCGGGATGAACAGTCTTTTATATGTCGTAGGGGCGCACGGCCGTGCGCCCCTACAGGTGTTTACAAACATCTTGGGATTTATTCGTTTCAGGCAAAATTCTTAAAACAATTTGTGAAATGGCCGCAGGCGTTCTTGGAGAAAGCAGAAAAATTGGAACAGCTGCGCGCTGTTCAAAACGGCATCCGGATCCGGGTGGCATTGACGCCTTACGATTCAATAGGTGTTGATCGACAAAAAGATGTGAAGTTGATAAAAAAAATATTAAGAAACTCTAAACTCTAAACTCTAAACTCTAAACGAAAAAGAGAAAAAGGGAAAAAAGAAAAGTTAAAACCTCATGATGATATGGAGTTTGCTCATGTTTTGGTTTTGTTGTGAAGGAGTAAGGGGCTTGTTTTTAAAATTTCGAACTTTGGTTTTTTGTTTAGAGTTTAGAATTGAGAGTTTATAGTTTTTGTATAAGGAGCGTTATGACCAAATTTATTTTTGTGACCGGTGGTGTGGTGAGTTCGTTGGGCAAGGGGATTGCATCGGCTTCTTTGGGGCGGCTGCTGCGGTCGCGCGGGTTGAATGTGACCATGATTAAGCTGGATCCATATTTGAATGTGGATCCCGGGACCATGAGCCCTTATCAGCACGGCGAGGTGTATGTGACAGAAGACGGGGCTGAGACGGATTTGGATTTGGGGCATTATGAACGTTTTATTGATGTGGATATGAGTCGTGATAATAATTGTACAAGTGGTCAAGTGTATGACAGTGTTATTCAGAGAGAACGTCGCGGGGCTTATTTGGGGAAAACCGTGCAGGTGATTCCGCATGTGACCAATGAGATCAAGGATCGTTTAAAGCGTGTGGCCAAAGGCCGGGATGTGGTGATTGTGGAGGTGGGCGGGACTGTGGGTGATATTGAGAGTTTGCCTTTTTTGGAAGCCATCCGGCAGATGCGTGTGGACGCGGGCCGGGACAATGTGCTTTATATACATCTGACGCTTGTGCCTTATATCAAAGCATCTGAGGAGCTGAAGACAAAACCCACACAGCATTCTGTGGGAAAGCTGAGGGAGATTGGGGTTGATCCGGATATTATTTTGTGCCGGACTGACCGGGCTTTGGGCGATGAGTTGCGGGCCAAGATCGGATTGTTTTGTAATGTGCCTGTGGAGGCTGTGATCGAGGCAGTGGATGTGGACACAATTTATGCTGTGCCTTTGATGTTTGAAAAGCAGGGATTGGATGAGCAGGTGTTGATGATGCTGCGCCAGCGGAGTCCGCGCAAGGATTTTTCTCAATGGCAGGCCATTGTGGACCGGGTAAGGAATCCACAGCATGAAGTGACCATTGCAGTGGCTGGAAAATATGTGGAGCTGAAAGACGCTTATAAGTCCATTGGCGAGGCGCTGATTCACGGGGGAATTGCGCATCAGACCCGGGTGATTGTGAATTACGTGGATGTGGAAGACAAACAGCTGCAGTCTCATTTGCTGCAGGCTGACGGAATTTTAATCCCTGGCGGGTTTGGCGACCGGGGTGTGGAAGGAAAAATAGAAGTGACGCGGTTCGCACGGGAGAAGAAGATTCCTTTTTTTGGGATTTGTTTGGGTATGCAGTGTGCTGTGATTGATGTGATGCGGCATGTGGTGGGTTATGCCAAAGCGCATTCCACTGAGTTTTCTCCGAAGACATCTCATCCTGTGATTTGTTTGATGGACGAGCAGAAAAAGGTGTCAAATATGGGCGGGACCATGCGGCTGGGGGTTTATCCTTGTAAGGTTAAATCCAATTCTGTGGCACATCAGGCCTATAAGAAGTCAATGGTGTCTGAACGCCATCGGCATCGGTTTGAGTTTAACAATAAATACCGCAAGCAAATGGAAAAGGCCGGGCTGCGTGTCACGGGAGAGTATTCAAAACTGCGTTTGGCCGAAATTGTGGAATTGAAAGATCATCCCTGGTTTGTGGCGGTTCAGTTTCATCCGGAATTCAAGTCGCGTCCATTACGTCCACACCCGCTTTTTCGGGACTTTATTGGAGCAGCGCTTAAACATAAAACGTTTAAGAAATCCTAATCCGGATAAACCGGAAAGGGTGGCAAAGTAAAAGAAAAGTCGTAGGGGCCGGGCATGCCCGGCCCGATTAGATGAAAGTTGGAATTTTGAAAATTGTGATTTGTTTGTGTCTTGTGTCTTGGAATTTGGAGTTTTGTTTTAATTAGGGGGAGGTATGCAAAAACTGATTGCTTTGGTTTTGGTGATTGTGGGGTTGGTTTTTGTTGTTAAAAAGTTTTCACCGAGTCAGAAAGCTGTGGATGTGTCATTTGAGGGCGAGTGGGTGCAGATTGACGAGGATTTGATGTATGGCCAGGGCAAGACAAAGCAATTGATTGTGGCTGTGGACAAAGAGCGGTTTCGGATTGAATCAAATTTTAAGGATGAGCGGCAGAATCAGTATCACACCATAGAAGTGTATGATGGTCAAATGATGCATCATAAGAGCCGGACAGAATGGGGGCCGGGAAGTTCTGAAGCCAGGGAGGGGATGCCCACAGAGCCGGAGCTTTCTTCTTACAAGCCGCCGCAAGCAGATTTGTTTGACCGGCGGTTTTGGTCCCAAAGCCATATAGGAAAAGCCGGGCCTGGCGGGAAGGTGGCAGGCAGAGACACGGTGTTGTACCAGGCGCGTGAGAATCGTCCGGAAGGCGAGCTGACATCTCAGGCGTGGGTGGATGAGGAAACAGGCGTTGTGTTAAAGTCCATTCAGTCGGTTTATTCTAAGCAGATTGAAGATATTGTGACCAAAACAACCTTGGAATGCCGGCGGGTGTCTTTTGGTCCTGTGGATGAGAGCTTTTTTTCAAAACCGTAACTTGTTATATGGTATTTTAAAAATTGACAATGAATGATTTCGTATGTGATAATATTTTTGTAAATGCTTAAGCAGGAGTTTTTATGATTACACAATCTGATAAAAATATTATTCTGAAATGCGCCGAAAAATATCATTTGACTGAGGTTATATTGTTTGGTTCTGCCAAGGATCAGAGTGAGTTCAATGATATTGATTTGGGCGTCAATGGGGCTTCTTCTGAAACGTTCTTTGAGTTGGGATGGGAGTTGTTAAGAGATTTGTCAAAACCTGTTGATGTGATTGATCTAAGTGAGCATAATTCTTTTAATGATTTGGTTAGGAAGCAGGGAGTGCTATTATATGGATAATTTATTAAAAGAGAAAGTTTTTGTTGAAATGGAAAATATTGCAAAAGTATTGGCGGAAATTGAGAAAATAAAAGACAAGCCTCAGAAGCAAGTTGTTGAGCTGGCTGGTATTGGCGCTTTTTTGCAGAATATTTATACAGGCATGGAAAATATTTTGAAGCAGTTCCTTTTGTATAAGAATGTGAGCATTGATCGTGGCCCTCAATGGCATAGAGAGGTTTTAAAAAAAGCAGTCGACAACGATATCATATCTAAAGATACTTCAGAGAATATTGGAAAATATTTGTTTTTTCGTCATTTTTTTGTTCATTCATACAGTTTTTTGTTAAACAAAGACAAAATAGAGCCTCTTATGCATGGTGTTGGTGGCGTTTATTCGGATTTCAAGGCAGAAATAGAGAAAAATCTTTCCTGATGTTCCTTATCATCCCCGTTTGGCATAAGACGTATCACTTCCCTGTTAAGACCGTATTGCTCATACTGTTGAATGTGGCATTATTTGCTGTGCTGTGGCCTATGGAAAAGTGCGGGGTCGGGGTGGTGAGTCAATATGAACTTCAGGAGACAGCTGAAAAGCTTGTGTATATTTTGAGTGATGAGCACTCCGGGCTGTCTGAGCAGGACAGGATGTTTGTGTTGTCGGAAAAACAAATCCAGCCTTTCCCCACCCAAGAATTGATTGCTTTTTTTAAAAAAATCGAGAAAAACAAACATAAGCTTCTTCCCAAAGTCCGTTATCGATGGGATTTGGTGTATCCTGTTTTTCATGGGTATGAAGCGGCTGTGCAAGAACAGCCTGACCGGACCACGCCTTATAAAACATATGGTTTTCGTGTGGGCAATCCCTGGGACAAGACGCTTGTGACACACCAGTTTTTACATGCGGGATTTTTGCATTTGTTGTTTAATATGATTTTTTTGTGGGTGATTGGGTGTGTGTTGGAGGAGAAGCTGGAGTGGATTTTGCCGGTGTTGTATGTGGTGTGCGGAGCAGCAGCGGCTTTGGCACAGTCTTTTTGGGGGCCAGAGGCGCAGAAAAATGATTTTTTTGTGGGGGCTTCAGGTGCTGTGTCTGGTTTGATGGGATTTGCTCTTTTGTGTATGCCGCGGGAAAAGGTGAAGATTTTTTATTTGATTGTTTTGGCCATTATGCCGAGGTTTGGCACCTTTGACAGCCCTTTGTGGTTTTATTTGCCTTTGTGGTTGTTTGAGCAAGTCCTGATGACGCTTTTAACAGCCAAAAGCGCTTATGTGAATGTGGGATATATGGCGCATGTGGGCGGATTTGTGTGCGGGGCTTTTCTGGGGTGGGCGTACGGGTTGTTGTTCCAGAATGAGAGTGACTCAGTGGAATCCAATTGTCATTTTTGATGCCATAAATATATTTTTTCGTGGGATACATTTTTATTCGTTGAATATAATGCGATATTGAAATCGTTGTAGGGGCGGACCTTTGTGTCCGCCCTTGCAGATAATTTATATTGTTTTTTGTTTTAAATGTGTCATGTTGATTAGGGCCGACACAGAGGTCGGCCCCTACGGTCTTCCGCGAGACACTTCGGGGCTTGAAAAGTTGTTTTTTTTGGGTTATACTAGTACTCTCCACTTGGAGAGTGCTAAGAGGGGGCATGGATTGGCTATAAAGACAATTTACCTGGTAAAAGATTTGGCCCGGGCCACTGGGCACTCTGTCTATACCATAGAATACTATTTAAAGGAAAAGCTGATTCAGGAGTTTGGCCGGGGACCGGAAACCCGGTATCGCTATTTTGATGAGTCTGCTGTGAGGCGCATTCATCAAATCCGGGAGTTGCGTAAGAAAGGGAAATCAATAAGGGAAATAAAAAAGAGGCTTGATGGCAAAGAGCAAAGGGGATAAGGCAATTGGCGCCACGGATGACACGGATAAACACGGCAAATCATCTAATAAATATTTTTAGTTTAAAAAATCATAATATTCTTTTACCGTGTTTATCCGTGTCCATTCGTGGTCCCCTGAGCGGTTGCAAATCAAAAATTAAAACATGACTTATTACAAAAAATTAGGTTTAAACAAAGAGCCGTTTTCTATTAGTCCGGATCCGGCGTTTTTCTATAAGTCTGCGGCACATATGTCTGCTTTGCAAAGGCTTGAAATTGCCATTCGTCTCAAGCGGGGGTTGAGTTTGATTTTGGGGGATGTGGGCACGGGCAAGACCACTCTTGGACGGGTTTTGGCGCAGGGATTTGGAGGGGAAAAGGACTTTGAGTTTCATTTGATTTTGAATCCTTTGTATCAGTCTGAGTTTCAGTTTCTAGAAGCGCTTTGCAAGATTTTTCATGTATCAGGACCCATGCGTTCGACCATGGATTGTCTGGAAGCTTTGGAAAATTATCTTTTTCAAAAAGGCGTGAATGAGAAAAAAACCACAATTTTGCTGATTGATGAAGGACAGAATTTGTCAGGACCTTTGATTGAGGTTTTGCGCTCTTTGCTGAATTATGAAACCAATGAGTTTAAGCTTTTGCAGCTGGTGATTATGGCGCAGATGGAAGCTTTGCCTCGGTTCAACCGGATACGGAATTTTATGGACCGGGTGAATATGAAATATATTATTAATCCTTTTGATGAAGCAGAAACCCGGCGGATGATTGGATATAGACTGGAACAAGCAGGGTTGAGCCCGAAAAACCATATTTTCACAGATGATGCTGTGCGAATGATTCATGAATTCAGCTTGGGGTATCCACGTAAGATCAATTTTTTGTGTCAGAAAGTCCTGGATGCCTTGGTGGCGGCTGACAAGAAAACAGCAGATGTTTCCATGGTGAAGAAAACAATAAAAGATTAAACCACAGATAAAAAAATGTAACCACGGATGTGCACGGTTAAAAACCTTTAATGGGAAAAGCACGAAATAAAAGGTTTACCGTGTTAACCCGTGTTTATCCGTGGTTAGAAGAAGTGTTTTTGGAAACGAAAATGGACAAAACGCCTGAAGAAAAACTTTTGGATTTGATTCGTCAGAAACAGCGCTCGCCCGGCCGGTGGATCAATGTTTTTGAAAAGGCGCGCGCGTTTGTGTCAGGTGTTTTTAAGGACAGAATCAAGAGCTTCAAAACCATGTCTCCCTTTCGTGCGGGAACAAGGGTGTTGTTGGGCGGCGTCGTGCTTCTTGTGGCGTTTATGGCTTGGCAATGGCATGCACAGAAAGCCAGCCGGGCTCAGTGGGAAAAAGACTTGACGGCCATGGGCGAGAGAGTGGAAGCAGCGGGAGACGAAGAAGAGTCCGCGTCATCCGGCGTCAAAGTGAACTTGCGTGATTTGACCAGGCGTAATCTATTTGTGCCTTTGATCAAAACGCCCAAACCCAAACCAAAACCCGTGGTTGCAGCGCCGCCGCCTCCTCCTCCGGCGCCAAAAATCCCTTTGTCACGACGCGCTGCAAATTTGACTTTGGTGGGGATTTTGGAGGGGGACCCGCGTGAGGCTGTGATTGAGGACGCCAAAAAGAGGTCCAGTATTTATGTGAAACCAGGAGATAAAATCGGAGAAATTCAAGTCAAAGACGTCCTGCCGGATAAAGTCATTCTGTTTTTTGAGGAAGAGACATTGGATTTGAGGCTTTAGTCATTGAGAGGGAAGGTAATGTCAAAAGAAAGATGAAAAATGACAGAAAAAAATATTGATTATCAATGGTTTTCAGTGTTTTGACAGGGGGAGGGAATTTTTTATGGAAAA
>JANQER010000017.1 GCA_028278255.1 Elusimicrobiota bacterium
TCATCATCTGTATTGACCTCAGATTTTTGATTCACAGCCAAAGCATTCAAAAGACTCATATTGGCCTCAAAAATCTGCCAATTTATTTCTTCTTTTGAAACGCCAAGCAATTTTGCCAAATGTTTTTGTGTGTCAGCAATAAGACCACTATGTTCTGGTTCAAGAGCTTGCATTCCTTTTGTTATACCACGATCAAAAGACATGTTTGCCTTTATTATTTTCTTCACAATCATAGCCAGCAACAGCGCACCCAAAACAATAAGAACAATAGCCCCTACAGTGGGATCAGATATCACACTTGCCATTTGAACACTTGCTTCAGCAGCATTGCCAAACTGCAGCAAATGCTCCCCTGTGGTCAGAAACTTCACCCCATCCACAACAAGGGCAATTCCAGCAAATGCTTGTCCAAGCGCTGCTAATACGCCTTTGACATTTCGCAATGATGATCCCACCAAACCAGAGCCTTTTTCAATTGGCTCCTGATTACTATCCTCTGACACCACAGCGGGCACATTGCCTGAATACAGCTGAACATCAATGCCATATTCATTAGCTTTTTTCACCAATATTTCATAAGCATCATTATATTGAGAATCACGATCTCCTAAACCCCAAACAATAGCCAAATGAACGATCCCACGTTCGTTCAGCTTTCGTATAAACACCTCTATCTTGTCTTCAAGAGATCTAAACACTCTTTCTGCCTCATAAGGATCAGCAATTCCTCCAAGATATTGTCTTTGATCAAATTCCATAACAGCCACACCTATATACCCATCTTTTACATACCAAGACATCCCATGATAAAGCGCCTGTGCTGTTTCCATATTATCTGAAACAGAGCCATAAACATCTTGTTCATTGGCTTTTGAACCAAAAGATGGTTCTGCTTGTGAAACTGCATCCGGCGCTGTTTCAATAAATGAAATTTCCATTTGAGATATCTGAGGATTACCCTCATGGTTATACGCACGAATAAGCACGCGGTCATTTTCAAGCACTATCTGTCCCTCAGGATCAAAAACCCGAAAAGGAAGGCCATCGTCCCTTAGAGATATTTCCTTCACAATCACACCGTCAGAAACTCTATAAACCAAATAAGTCTCATAATCATTATTTGCATTAGGCATTAGCAAACCCACATATTGAGCATCTGGTGAAATTTGTAAGGTTCTGTTGAATTCTTGAAATCCCCACAGAGTAAGTTCTGGAAACTTCTCTAAATCCACCTCCAACTGTGAACCTGGATCAGAAAACTGATTCAGTTCCCTGACAGCCAATAGGCCTTGCGTCTCATTCCATTTATCAACATAAACAGCCATGGTCACTTCTTCAGGTGTCCCATCATTTAATGTTGTTCTGGCATCCAATGCAAAAGGAGCTTCATCGGTCTTCTGAAAATATATACGTCTGGTATAGATCTCATCTGAAAGGCTATACCCCCCTGACTCATGATCATATAAATATATTCTATAGACAACATATATAGAATCATTCAGCCCTGTTCGCACAGAAAGGATCTTTGGAACTGAATGATTATATGGGTAAGATGTCATGACTTCATCAGGGAAAATATCGACCAAATCATCGAATAAAACATGTCTGGTGTCTGAATGAAACTGTAAATTGCCCCCCATATCAAACACTTGCATATATTGAGTATGCATCAATTCATTCTGATAATGAGAACTCAATGTCCGCCACAATCGACCATCATTGGTAAATCCATAGTTAGTAGAAATTTTATCTCTTTCTATTATTTCATACAGTATTTCTCCTGTTTTTAAATCGTACACTTTCATGGTTTGGATATATATTGGCGAACCTTCAGCTTCATTCACCAATTCATGAGTCACTCCATACTTCCCATCATAGCTCACTGCTTTAATCTCAACCTCTGACAATACATCATCATAAACCAGAGGAAAATGATAACTAAATTGTGATTGATGCCATTCACCATCCTGAAAATATCTCACCCAATAATAGAAATTAATTTTTCCATCAAACACATCAACAAGAACCTCCTTTGTTTTAAGTAATTGATAATAAGGATCACTCGGCGGCAAATCCGGCTGAAAACACAGGTCTGATAAATACGTATTGACTTCTTTTTTCCCACTGCGACTTAGCACCTCTAAACGATGCCCATTAGTCATCCCACCTGTGCCAACAGTATTCTCCATTAGTCTCCACAACCGATTGTCTGGGGTAAAACCATAATGTGTGGCTGCCACATACCTGCTTTTATAATCCACTTCTTTGATTTCATAAACCACTTCACCTGTTTCCATATCATAAACAGTCATCACAAGATCCAACACCTGCGTGCCCGTCGGCCCATCATATCTGACAGTGACACCCATTGTACCGTCAGCGCTGACAGTATCTATTTTTGTGCCATCAGGCAAAAACCCCTGATAACGAATCGTGGCAGGGAAAAACTCTGTGTCTCCATAGGTCCCATCTGCATAATTGATGAATAGCTTGAAATCAAACTGAAACTTTTCCTCATCAACAATTATATGACTGAAATTCATTGGCCAAGCAAACTCATCCCCTTCGCCTAACACCACACCAAGCTCATTAACAGCTTTTCCTTGCAAATAGAGATTAAGATATCTTCGAAAAGACTCTGTTCCATTTATATTAAAAGCACGCACTTTGGAATTGCCTATCCAATCCGCTGCAAACAAATACACACGATTGCTTCCGTCAGGCAAGAATCCAACACCGCCTTCCTTGACAAGTCGGTGCACCTCTTGACTGCCTGCCAATCGATACCCATACACTTGACCATTTTTATCCCGCACCAATGTAATACCTCTGTCTCCAGGCACATGGGACATATCATCCACCACTTTATACTCAGGGCCCTCAGATTCATCTTTATCTAAATCCCAAAGAACTGTATACAACCTCAAATCGTCTATATAATTTGTTACACCATATCTCCCATCATGACTAATATCGATTATAGGATGACCATCCCTATATATCTGATCAGTATCAGTGTCAACAGCAGTGTCTGTATCCCCATCAACATCTGTGTCTGTATCCGCATCTGTATCAGAATCAGTATCTGCATCGGTGTCAGCATCTGCATCAGTGTCTGCATCTGTATCTGCATCTGCATCTGCATCTGTATCTGTGTCTGCATCAGTATCGGTGTCAGCATCTGCATCTGTGTCTGCATCCGCATCTGTATCTGTATCTGTATCTGTATCTGTATCTGTATCTGTATCTGTATCTGTATCTGTATCTGTATCTGTATCTGTATCAGTGTCAGAATCTGTGTCTGCATCCGCATCTGTATCTGTGTCTGTATCAGCGTCAGCATCTGTGTCTGCATCCGCATCAGTATCTGCATCTGTATCTGTATCAGCGTCTGTATCTGTGTCAGCGTCAACATCTCCAGCATCTGATGCAGCATCATACGCATCATCAGGCATGGTTCTGCCACATGCAGCCAATATCATCATTAAAATTGTGCCCAAAAAACCTATCTTCAAAGCTTCTTTTAATGCAAGCCGTTTTTCTGTTCCAGTCTTTTTATCATCAGACATAACAGCACTGTATCTCCAATGATTCTTTCGCTCTTCTGTCCAATACTCATAGTTTTTTATTTCTGCATATTTCCACTGATTTATTTCAATCTTTTCTTCTGTTTCTGGATCTATTTTTATGTCTGGCTTTTTTTCCCACATTTCGTGAGCAATGAGTATCGTGATTCCATCCTTGGACACAAAAACACTATACGACCAGCTCACTTCACCTCTGCTTGAATCTTTTATACGTTTAAATTTTCGATATTCCAAATACCATTTACGACCAATTTGATGAATATCTGCCAATCGCAGTTCTTCATGACCAATGACATTCGAAATTCTTTTCTTCTGGTGTACAAATGAATCAACAAGATGATGAGTAATAAAAGGCTTAACGTTTTCAAATCCTTGCGCTTCTGCTATTTTCTCTATAGAAATAGCTAATGTTTCTTTTATTGCCTTTGGATCATCTTTATACTCGCTCCATTTCCAGCCTTGATTTGGATTTAATTGTTTATAACTTTGAGAATTCCAGTGTTGTGGGGCATATACATTTCTTCCATTGGGCCCCTGCCCTGACCCTGTTACATGTCTATAGCCATCCCATATTTCATGAGCAAAAACCAATTCCTCTTCATTTAAAGACACCAACACATCATATTCAAATGAAACCACTCCTCTCCCAGAAGAAGATTTTTTCATTGTTTCTTGGTATACCAAATACCATTCTCCATTGGTTTTTTGAACATCAACGAATTTGAGTATCACTTTGTTTTCTGATAACCTTTCAATTTGTTGACCATTACGTAATTTTCGATATTCATATTCGGGAACCCTTCGTTCTATTTGTCTTGGAACATTTTTAAAACCAATTTCCTCTGCAAATTCTTTCTTAGACATCTTTCCAGATGATCTATAAACCATTCCAACAACACCAATAACAGACAATAACATTCCGATCCCATAGACATAAGACATAAATCCAGCATCCCAATTCTCAACACCAGGAACCTTGGCGCTTGTCACTGCTTGAGACACTGGCTCAGCCATATTAGGATCAAACTGCGCAATAGTTTGCGAAACTTTAACAGCTGCCTCAGCATCAAAACCAATCAAAGAAATAATCAAAAATGCAAATCCAAAAACAACCATTAAACCAACAACTTTTTGAACAGGTCCCCAATTGCTTCTCATTGATTGTTGCTGAATATTCATCTGACCTTTTGGGCTTTTTAAACTTAAACTTGTGGCAGGACCTTGAGCATCTGCCTGTTCACCAGTCACCACATGAAATCTCTTGCCATCACGTATGACAGTATATCCTTCTGCTGTCACTTCAGCTTCAACATCCACTTCTTGTGCAGCATTTTCTAAAACCTCAAGGGCTTGCTCATCAGAAAATGATTGCTCTGCCAAAGCATTTTCATGCGCTTCAATAGGATAAGATATTTCTGTTGTGGCTTCTGCCACAGGACCTGTGCCATCCACGCCTGACATGGGGTTTATTTTTAGAGCAGGCGGTGCATTGAGCATGAGTTTTTCACCCAAGAGCATTTTTTCAACTGGGGTTTGTTTGCGGGTGAATATGTCTAAATATTCTGTACCTTTGGCCACTTCTTCAATATTGGGCATAAATGTCACGCATGACACATTGCGTTTGGCCAATTCTTTTTGAATGCCTGCAGAGTGAAACCCTCCGGCAATCAAAACAGAAACTTGCTGATTTTTTTGGGTTTGTTGTTTATTGAGAAAATTATCCGTTATTATGTGATCGCGTTTAATAGCAGCTGTATAAAAACCTTCAAAAACAGGCAAAATCTGATCTGCCTTTTGTTGGCTGCTGGTGTCCATGACTCGAGCAGACGTCTGCCCCTTCCCCTCGGCAGATGCAACGACCCGCACAAGGCCCGCTCCTACGACATTGATTCTTTGATTCAATTGATAGATTCTATTTTTGTTGGCTTTGTACTTTTGCCATTCTTCTGAACTGAATTCATGACTCAACAGTTTTTTGACCAATCTTAAATCTTCACATATTTGAACAGCTTCCTTTTGTTTTTGGGTTTTGGCCAATTGATTCATCACAGTGTCTTTTAGTTGATCCACTTCAACAAACAATGACATAGGCTCTATCTGATCCACCACAAGCACATAGTGAATGTATGCATCAAAAGCTTTGTATTGTTTTAATTGAACACCTGCTTGAGACAATATATTCTTTAAATAACCATAATACGCTGCATGACTGATATTGCCTGTTTTATAAGTTAAACTTGTTTCCATTAAAGCATTGAGCTGTTTTTTGTTGAGTTTGGCCACAAGCACTTTTATCAATTGTTCTCTTTGTTTTTCCACTTGTTTAAAATCCATATTTTGTTCAATGTCCAAGGCTTGTTTAAAGTTTTTGACTTGAGGAAAAGAACGCAGTGTCACATTTTTTTGATTAATGAGAAAAGAGATAAACTTTGTCATATCCAATTCATTTTGATGAAATGAATCTAAATTGTGCTCCAACTCACGCAGTTCAGGTGTTAAAACACTGTGCTTAATGGGTGCCATTGATAACACCATTTTGTCATACCATTGATTGGCCTGACCTGACATGGCATAAGCATCACGATAGGATTTGACATGCTCCAAATATAGTTCTGTTTGTTCCACACCCCATAACAAAGGCTCTTGTTTTGTATTCAAACCAAAATACTCAGGACCACTGATAAAAGAAGCATTCAAAAGATATTCACTCACTTCTTTCATGGCATCCTGATATGTTAGATTCCGGTATTTGGCCAAATCAAAACCACCTTCAGCCCCCTCCATGCCTACCAAAAGAGGAAGAGATTCATGCGCAGAAGAAATATGTTCCAATAAATGGGCTGTGTTTTTTTGCGCTGATTTAATGCCATGCGCATCTTGCACCAAAACCACCAAAGGCGCATTTTGGTCTTTGGCCAAACTGATTTTTTGAATCTGGCCGTAAGCTGTGGGGATTGATTTGAGCGCACTTGGCAGTCTTTCCAATTGCTTCTGAACTGTTTTGGGATCTGCAGGCACATGGGCTGATTGAAACACTTTCATAGGAATTGTGTTCACAGGATTAAGTCCTTGTGAAAGAGGCATGACATTGGTTAATTGCGCCATTTGAATAGGTGACACATTTTTATTGGTATGCTCTTGCACAGAACCATTGCGCAATTTTTCAACTGCTTTTCGCCGATCATCCCATAAACTGGCTTCAGCCACAGGCGCTATAATAGTAGAATAGGAAAAAACCATGGCCATAAAACAAGCTGCATATTGTTTAAATTTTTTCTCAGATTTTTTCATTATAAATGTCATAAAATCCTCCGGAATTTTTTTAAAATCGGTTTATAATAATCACAAAAACAATCATTCCCACAGGTATAAGTATAAAAAACTCATCTTAAATCCACCTTAAGAAAATGTAAATTTATTGTAAATTTAAAGTGACACAAAGTGACAAAAAGTTTACCTGAAATTTACCTGAAATTGACATCAATTTGACATGAATATTGTAAATGCCTGGGGTGAACAAGCTTTACATGTAATGAAAGTTTGGCAAGCAGGCATCCACGAAGATTCTTAGCTGTTCAGATTTCTGTAATTGCCCAATTTATTGGGCGTTTTTTTAGAATTGTTTATTGCCTGCTCAGAAATGCGCCTGATAAATCAGGCAATTACAAAAAAACAGAGGGAACGAACAGTTACGAGGATTCTCCGGGAAGATAGGAAGAATAGAGCAGATACGAATAAATCACTGTGCATCGGCGGGAAGGGAGGTCTGCCATGGTGTGTCGGACAGCCGGGCTGATGTTGTCCACAGCGCGCATGGTGACCCGGCCGTGCTGGTATTCCTGAATCTTGGCCAGCACATTGTCTAAAATCGGATAAGCTTCACGTCTTAACGTGTCGGAAAAAGGCAAAAACAAACGATTCATGTAAAATGTGATTTCTAAACGATTGCCTTTCTCTTGCAAGTCAACCACTTTCCCCTTTCCCAGATAGCGGCGGCGGAATTCATCCGTCAGGGCATTGCGCTGCTCCAAAAGAGACCGGGCATTGCTGGGCTGAGGCGGTCCCAATCCCAGTTCTTTGATGTCAATGGCTTTGCCTTGGTACGTCAGTTCATCGCCGTCGGGTTTTTCGTCAGACACTTCCTTTTCTATGGCAAAAACCGGCGTGTGCGTGGAGATATTGGGAATCACTTCTTCCTGAATTTGTTTTTGCACATCAATTTCCTGCTCAAGCGTGTCAGCTGCCTGTGTGCCCAATTTTGTTTCCACAATTTTCTGGCTGCACCGCAGCATGTATTCCCGGGCTTCTGCATTGTTGGGATCAGACCGCAAAATTTTAACAAAGTGTTTTAATGCCTTGTCGTATGCGCCTCTTTCATAATATTTAAAAGCCATGCGCCTCAACTCGTTGATATCAGCGGCATAAGCAGAAGAAATTAAACAAGGGGTGACAAGGGGAGAACCCTCAAAATATATTTTCACAGGAAAAGTCAAAACAAAAAATACCAAAATCCATTTGATTGTTCGGTTCATAAAATCCTCTTTTGCTGAGTTTTTAGATCAAAAATCGCAAATCTAAAATCAAAAATTTTTTACTTCATCTGGCCAGCATCATGATTTCAGTGATGCTTCCTCTGTCTTTGGGCGCTGCTGTTGAAATGGTGATATCCTGCGGTTCAATCATAAGGCTGTTTTGAAAAAATGTTTTCAGTTTTTCCTTGCGTTCCTTCAGCGGCACATTGGACGCGGCTTTGTCATAGATGGTGATACGAAAAGGCGCGCCCAAATACTGACGCATGATATTGAGCGCTGATTTGAGCAAAGGCATGATTTCCCGTGAAAATCTGGCAGACCCTGTTTCAAACAAATAGTCATTGCCGAATTCCAAATGAAGCAAACCATCCTGCTCATATTGCAAAGCATGCAATTGCACGGATTCGCCGAAATAGCGCTGCTTTTTGTCTCGTTCATCCGTCACAATCAGCACAGGCGTATACGCCGGCCCCACACGCACTTTAAAAACACCTCCGTCAAACCCATCCCATTCCACTAGATTTTTTGGCAAAGTGGTCCCTTCCAAATGTCCGACCAGCTTGTTGTTTTCATCCACCACCTGCAATTCCCAAATAAATGATTTTAACCCGGGCGGTATTTCCACATGAAAAAACGGCGCACTGGGGATCGTCAAAGACAAGGGCAGAATGGTTTGACGTGATTTGACATGAATCAAGCTTGTGGCCTGCTCGCCGGCCATATGCTCCACCGGCCCTTCCAGCACACGATCTGTCTGCCCGTCCCGGGAAAAGCCCACCACGTCTTCAAAAGGAAGCTCCACAGGCGGCGGTTCCTTTTCAATGAGCACAGCATCCTTGGACGTCCCCTCAATGGTCACATCCAATGACTCCTCCTCACCCTCAGCTTGCTGCGCCCCAGCCTGCGATTTGCTTTTGTCCTTCCCAGCCCAAGACACGGAAATAACTCCAAATGAACTGAAAACAAACAAGAAAACGATTAAAAACGTTTTTATGTTTACCATTATATTCTCCTGACCCTGATAAGCTGAAAACAACCAAATTCCGATAAATAACAACCAAATAATAATCAATAACCTAAGTGGTCCACGACCCATTTAAAAATTGGGTAAAAACCTTAAAAGAGCCGATAAAGTTGAACCACTAGCCCTTTGCTCTTTTCTTTTATTATCTCACAGAAAATCTCATTGTAATATTTCCCACTTCATCTCTGTATTGATCTTCAGGAAGAGCGATAAATTTCCATTGCACAAGAGAATCCACAGCCAGCTTATCAAGCGAGGGGTACCCTGATGTGCGCGCAATCAGTATATTGTTTTTGACCAATCCCTCGGGTGTGACGGTGAACTGAAGCGTGACAGACGCTTCAATGCCTTTGGCACGCGCCCACTCAGGATATTCCGGAATCTTTCGAAAAAGCACTTTGCGGTTGGCCAGTGGCCCGGTGATTTTAAACATGGGCCTTTTTTTCACTGTGCGCCTCCGCCGGACAACCGGCACACTGGGCAGCAAAGAACCGGCGCTCTTCTG
>JANQER010000071.1 GCA_028278255.1 Elusimicrobiota bacterium
GGTCTTTGGTCTTCGGTCTTCGGTCTTTGGTCTTCGGTCTTCGGTCTTTGGTCTTCGGTCTTTGGTCTTCGGTCTTTGGTCTTCGGTCTTTGGTCTTTGGTCTTCGGTCTTTGGTCTTCGGTCTCATTCAACCAAGCGGCATCATAATATCCATCAACAAATAATCCACGTCCTCTTCGCTGCTCAGTTTCTCAAACACCTCACAACCATCCTTGGCAGAAGACACTTGCACTCCCTTTCTTCGAAAAAGAGATGAGATCACATAAAGATCCTTTTCACTTTCGCTCACCAGGAGCACTTTTCGGTTCTCAAAGGCAGGCGTCAACTCATCAAACATTCCATCAATAACTCTGTCTGATTCGGCAAATTTATCCCAGATTTCTATAAAAGGAAAGGCGAAAAAACCACTGTCCAGTGCTGTGTCCTGCCAGAGGCCGCTGCTCAGTCCGGAAGAAAGAACATCCGATGAAAACATATTGTTGTCCACAAAAAACATATCCATAGTCATACCTTTTGCTGTCTGTTGTTTTAATTCTTATTAACAGAATACAAGGATTCCCCCCTGGGATCAATGCAAATAAAAATCAACAAATGCCGCATAGCCAGGGATGGATAGCGGTCAAAAAGGTCACAAAATGGCAAAAGAAGCAAATAAACTCACTTTTTTCTGTGTAAATGAACTGTTTTAAGATATTTATTTACATTTTGTTCAAAACCAATGGGTTTTATTCTATAATCACATATGTGTAACTGGGGGAATAAACGCCATGGAACAAAATTATGATTTGGTAGTGATTATTGTTCAGCAAAGATTAGAACAAAAAGTCATGGATGCAATGGAAGAAGCCGGTGCCCATGCAGCCACTTCTTTTTACGCAAAAGGAAGAGGGGTGCGCCATAAACTGGGGAATTGGGGATTGCTCATTCAACCGGAAAAAGTGGTGATATTAACTGCCACTCATGAAAAAAACACTCTGGACATTATTGCAGCTGTTAAAAAAGCCGCTGATCTCAGCAGCCCTGCCAGCGGATTGGTCTTCTCCACAAAAATCTACAATCTGGAAGGCATCTTCAAAGAAAAAATCTGACCCATCCGAGCCATGTCCCCTCTATCCAACTCTATTCTTTCCTTGTCTCATATTTTCCCGGTCAACAAATAAACAAGCCCCACAGTTATGCCATTGACCATCATATGGGTCACCATGGGCGCAATTAAGCCGGGCCTTAGTTCACGCAAAAAACAAAGGCCCATGCCCATGGCAATCAGAAATGCCACAGCTGGAATGCCTTGAGGATGAAACACGGCAAAACACACGCCTGTGACAAAAGCAGATATCACCACCCCAAAATAGCGGCGCAAATACCCATACAAAAATCCGCGAAAAATCACTTCCTCCACAACCGGCGCTATCAGCACTGCCAGTACAATGCTGAACAAAGGATTTTCCCTGACCTCAAAAACAATGGGATGAGAATACTTGGCTGTTTCCTCCATCGGGAAAAAAGACACTGACACAAACAACACCAAAAAAACAGGCGGCAAAATCGCAAAATACCCTGCCATCCCTGCCAAGACCTCCCTGTACACATTTGTCCACCTGTCCTCATAAACAATCATTCTCAAAATATCCCGGCTTGTCATCACCCAAAAATACGCGCATGACGCCACAAACGTCATGGGGGTAAAAAGCAAATTCAATGCCATGGTTTTAACAGGCAGGTAAGGCACAATCAATGCACTTGCCGGAAACATCAAAAACAATTGCAGGACAACAGCCTCTCCCAGCACGCGTCTTTTGTCCTGTGGAATCTTGTCAATCAAGCCGGGCAGCCGCATAGCAGGCTTTTTAAGGCACACAAAAACCACAGCCCCAATGAATCCGCCGCCAAACACAAGAAAAACCACAACAATGACCAGAACCGCCAGAACAGCCTTTTCCATTAAACCGGCTTCCAAGCGCTGCGCTGATTTGTCCTGCCCCTGCAAAACAAACTGCTTCATGCGCGCCAAATCACCGGTGGCTGATTCAAAAAGAGGCGCATGCTCATCAAGGAACCGGCCCTCTTGGTAAAGGGTCTGATAATTCTGAACAATTTTATGCTTAAGAAGTTTCTCAGACAAGGTCGGCTTTTGTGCGTCAATTCCCAAATAATCCAAAAGGATCCATTTATGGACAATATCCTTGCCATAAAAAAACCCCTGCTTGGCTTCCATCACACTGATCTGGCGGCCCAGGTTCTTGGCCGCAGAGGTGCTGCCTCTGCCTGCAGAAAATTTGACTGCTGCACATTGAAAAACCAAAGTTTTGACAGACAGATCAAACTGCCAGCCCAATATTTTTTTCACATTGGCCTTGCCAAGCCTCTCCCCCGGCTCAATGTTCAGATTCAAAACCGCAAACACAGCCACGCTCAAAGCCATGACCGCAAAAACACATGTACGTGCTATTGAAATAATTCTCTTTGTTTTTTCTGTCATATTGTTTATTTTATCTCCACGGGCGGACACAAGGCCCGCCCCTACGACAATTTCTACTTTTTAAACAATACTATTCTATTTGTATTTGTTCCTTTGGTGTTGTTGTCAACGCCCCAGCAATTGGCTGTTTTTGTGAATTTCTGGTCATTGATGAGAACAAACAAAGGGGTCAACCCGGCTCCTAAGCCGCACCGCACCACAGATTCTTCAAGCTTAATCAGGCCGGCGCGCACCTCACCCACTTCAAAAGCCACAAAACCGTCCGGTTTCAAGACTCTGGCCAGCTCAACAAACACACGGGCCATGGATTTTTCCCACAAAGCCAGCTTGCCGGGCACAGTCATCTTCACTTTTTTCACATCAACACCGCAAAACCAGGCGCGCAGCCAATTGTCAGCGGCATAATCCACCACATCCAAAAAAGGCGGGGACGTGACCACCAGGGACACCGAAGAACTCTTTATTTGTCTTGTCTTATCAGCTGATTCGCACAGCAAAACCGAATCCCGGCTGATGTCCGATAAATTCCGGCACAGGCGCGGCTGACAGTCTGACAGCAGAGAACGCGTTTTCTTCAATATCAATTTTGGGACATCCCTGAATACAGGCTTTTGCTTTCTCTGTGCATTGATTTTCCTTTGGGATTGAACTGACACCGCTTGGTTCGGCGGCAGGGTGTAAACGGAAAAAAAACCAGGCGAATGCCCGGTCAAACGGTTCACAGCCGTCATCCGGATCCATTTGTCTATGGAATCCAAACCCCGGTGTTTTTCATTGTCCAAAAAATAATGCCTTAAGGCGCACAAATGATTGAGCGTGTCTTTGTGATAAAAAACCAGCAAGTCTTTTGGGCATTGATGGCTTTGAGAAAAATCAATCTGCTCCAGCCGCTTTTGAACGTCACACAAAGCAGGCGGACTTAATCTTGGTTCGACCAAAATCCGGCTGAGCGGATTAATGTCACATCCCGCAGGCACACGATTCATCAGAGCCGCTTCCAGCAAAGTGGTGCCGCGTCCCATAAACGGATCATATACCACGTCACCGGGCCGGGTCAGACGCTCAATAAAAAACCGGGGAAGCTGAGGCTTAAAACAAGCCCGGTAAGACACCTCATGCAATGAATGCGCTGCCCGCTGTTTGGACGTCCAAAATTCATTGACATACGCATTCATCCAGCTCTGTGTGCCCTGACCAGGCACACAGAGCCGCATGCACCGGGTGGTTTTCCCAAACTGCCTGAAACCGCACACCTCCTTTTCTATCTTCTGAAAAGAAGATCTTCGGCCCTCATAACCGAACAAATCCATTTGTTTGAATGACATCTTAAAATTGTATCAAAAATTATTGGTATCCGGTAAAAGTCCAAGTGTCCTCCTGCCATACCGCTGCCG
>JANQER010000083.1 GCA_028278255.1 Elusimicrobiota bacterium
AACCTTAAAAGCGCCGATAAATCGGCAAGCGACTACCCCGTATTTTAAATGGGTCTGACCACTGGGCACATGGTTGCGCACGCTCTTTGAAAGGGAAAAAGGATATGAAAAGAACTTTGTATTGTGGTGAAGTTGGTAAAGAGCATGTTGGTAAGAAGATCACTTTAAACGGCTGGGTGCAAAACCGCCGGGATCATGGGGGCGTGATTTTTATTGATCTCCGTGACCGGGAGGGGTTGGTGCAGCTGGTTTTTAATCCGGATCAGAAAGATGTGTTTCCCAAAGGAGAATCTTTGCGTGCGGAATTTGTGGTGCAGGCCGCCGGAGAAGTGCGTTCACGCACGCCTGAGACAATCAATCCGCATCTGACAACCGGGGAAGTGGAGGTGTGGGTGGATTCTTTGGATATATTGAACACAAGCCGCACGCCGCCTTTTGAAATATCTGAGTTTTCCAATGCGCACGAAGATATTCGTCTTCAATACCGCTATTTGGATTTGCGGCGGCCGCCTTTGCAGAAGAATATGATTCTTCGCCATAAGATTGTTCAGTCCACACGGGACTTTTTTGTGAGAAACAGGTTTTTGGATTTGGAGACGCCGTTTTTGACAAAATCAACGCCTGAGGGGGCGCGTGATTTTTTGGTGCCTTCAAGATTAACCCAGGGCGCTTTTTATGCTTTGCCGCAGTCGCCTCAGATTTTCAAGCAGTTGTTGATGGTGGCAGGGTTTGACCGGTATTATCAAATAGCCCGGTGTTTCCGCGATGAGGATCTCAGAGCAGACCGGCAGCCTGAGTTCACGCAAATTGATATTGAGATGTCTTTTGTAGAAGAAGGGGACATTATCGAGATTGTGGAAGGCCTGATGAAAGCTGTTTTTAAGGGGTCTTTGGGCAAAGACATTGATACGCCTTTTCCCAGGATTTCCTATGATCAAGCCATGAAGCGTTTTGGATCTGATAAGCCTGATTTGCGTTATGGGATGGAAATTCAGGATGTGTCCCATGTGTTTAAAAACACCGGGTTTAAGGTGTTTTCGAGCGTATTGGCCAGCAACGGCGTGGTGCGGGCTATTTGTTATAAAGGCGGGGCTTCTTTGTCCAGAACAGAGATTGATAAACTCACAGAATGGATCAAGGGGTTTGGCGCCAAAGGTCTGGCTTGGCTCAAGGTCACAGACCAGGGGCCTGAATCTTCTATTGCCAAGTTTTTCACAGCGGAGGAGCTGGCGGGTTTGCAAGAGGCTGTGGAGGCTCAGCCCGGGGATATTGTGTTCTTTGGTGCTGATCAGGAAATGGTGGTGGCATCTTATTTGGGGGCCTTGCGCGTGGAATTGGCCAAGAGGGCTGGTTTGTCTGACAAAAGTGATGTGTATCGGTTTTGCTGGATTGTGGATTTTCCTTTGTTTGAATACAGCGCACAAGACAAGAAATGGAACAGTGTGCACCATCCCTTTACGCGTCCTTCTGCGCATGATGAAAAAGCCATTTTGTCTTGTGATGATCCCGGAAATGACGCCTTGCGTCAATACAAATCCCGGGCATATGATATTGTGCTCAACGGCACTGAGCTGGGCGGCGGCAGCCTTCGTATTCATCAAAAACAGTTGCAGGAAAAGATTTTTAAGGTTTTGGGCATATCACCGGAATCTGCCAAAGCCAAATTCGGGTTTTTATTAGATGCTTTGGATTATGGCGCTCCGCCGCATGGTGGTTTGGCCATTGGTCTGGACAGGTTGGCGGCTCTGCTGGCCGGAGAAGATTCTATCCGTGATGTGATTGCTTACCCCAAAACCCAAAAAGGCGCTGATCCCATGAGCGGCGCACCTTCTCCTGTTGATGCGCAGCAATTGTTTAGGGAATTGGGTTTAAGGCAAATTGAAAAGAAATCCTAGAACCAATGTGGTTTAGATAAGCCTGGTTTTTGTCATTGCCCTATTTATGGGGCGCTTTTGACGCATTTGTTTGTTTTAAAGAGCCCGATAAATCGGGCAGCTACGCTTATCTAAACCGCATTGAGCCTAGAACAACCAAATTTCAATAGGCAAGACACAAATAAATTCCAATAACCAAGAGACAAACACCCATTTGCAATATTTTTGCATCAATGTTCAAGATATTGTTTCTTAGGGTTATTGTAGTTACACAATATTTATTAATGATTATATTGACAAACCTTTGGCTTGGAGCTAGACTTTCTGTAGACATGTATGAACCTTCCATTGAAGATCCTTTTTTGGATTTTCCTTTTATTTGTGTATACGGAATTGCTCTATGCAAAGGGGCGTTATCCTGAGAGAGGGGCCTCTGTGCGGGAAATTCCTGTGCCTGTTGAGGTGAGAGTCCCATTAAATAATATATCAGCGCAGAACATGAAGACAAAGGAGAAAGGTCCTTTTGTTCGTGGCAGGCATTTTGTCCATCAGGATTTTCCTGAAGGAACGCGTGTGGAAAGGGTTTGGATCTGGCAGGAGTCAAATGATTGTTTGTGGAATATGGCCGGAGATCATTATGGCGATCCTTTCCTGTGGGAAGTGATTTATGAGGCCAATCAGCATTTGATTGATGATCCCCATGTGATTTATCCCAAGCAGCGCATCATGATCCCAATAATTAAGAAGAAAACGCGACATCCGAAGCGAAAAATAAAAAGGAAAATAGAAGAACCATAAGATTAATTCGCAATTCCGGTTGTTGTCTCTTTGGATTTTGATTTTTGTTTAGAGTTTAGAGTTTAGGATTTACTTTTGAAAGGATATTTATGGCCACAAAAAGAATTGTTTTACAGGATCAGGAAGAGGCGGTTCTGTTGTTCGGGCCTCAGGACAAGAATCTCAAGGAACTGGAACGCCGGTTCGGGGTTCAGATTTTTGTCAGGCCTTCAAATACGGATAACAGCACAGGGCTCACTTTGGCTGTGCGGGGCCGGCCCAAGTCCGTGGAACAGGCTTTGTCCACTCTTTCTGAAATGAAGCGAAATGTCAGAAGTGTGCGTCAACAGCAGAATATGGCGCACTCTGTTGATGTGCCTTTGCCCGGGGTTCCGGGGAAAAAATATTCTTCTTCAGATGTTGTTTATGTGACTGTGACGGGACGGGCCATTCGTCCGCAAACAGTTCATCAGAAATCTTATGTGGAAGAGATTATGAAGAATGATCTTGTTTTCAGCGTGGGCCCTGCCGGGACCGGGAAAACGTATTTGTCCGTGGCATGTGCTGTGGCAGCCCTTGAAACAGGAAAAGTGTCGCGTATTGTTTTGACGCGCCCGGTGGTGGAGGCCGGTGAGAAATTAGGTTTTTTGCCGGGGGATTTTTATGAAAAGGTGCACCCTTATTTGAAGCCTTTGTATGATGCTTTTTACAGTATGGTGGGGCCGGACAAGTTTCGCCTTTTGCGCGATGAGGAAACCATTGAGATTATCCCTTTGGCTTACATGCGCGGCCGGACATTGGATGACGCTTTTGTGATTCTGGATGAGGCGCAAAACACCACGCCTGAACAGATGAAGATGTTTTTGACCAGGATGGGCCATGGGTCCCGTATGGTGATCACAGGCGATGTGACACAGATTGATCTTGATAAAAAAACCCAGTCCGGATTGGTGCAGATTGTGGAAGTGCTCAAAGGGGTTGAGGGCATTTCTTTTGTTTGGTTTTCAGCGGAAGATGTGGTCAGACACGGTCTGGTGAAGAAGATCATCCGGGCGTATGAGTTGTGGGATAATAATAAATAGTTGATAGAAATTGGCGCCCTTTGTGCGCGAAATTGATCCCCTGCGGGGATGAAATTGGCTGGCTTCGCCAGCGAAATTAAAAACAAACATATTTTTGTCGATTTATGCGCAAAGCGCACTAATTTCGCGCACGAAGTGTGCCAATTTCGTCCCCGCAGGGGACCAGTTTCGGCCGCAAAGCGGCCCCATTTCATTCAGTTTGAGGAACAACATGCCTAACTTTTTTGCACGATATATTGTGAAGCCTTTGCGGCCTTTTTTGCTGAAGATTATTTCTCTGGCTGAAAAAGACATCAGTATCCCCAGGGCGCAAAAAATATCTTTTTGGAAGAGAGAAATTCATATCCCCACTTGGCTGGTGGCAGCGATTGTGTGGGTGATGCTGTATGTGGTGCTGATGCTGGAATTTGATTTTGAATGGACAAGGACTTTTGGCCTTTTTATTTTTACCAGCATGATCATGACGCTTTTTACTTTTTATATTCATCATGACCATCCGGATATTGTGCATGATGAAGACGCTGTCACGCTTTTGGGGCTTTTGATTATTGTCAGTGTGTTGTTGAGCGAACTGCCAAAAGTGTATCATCACTGGATTTCCCCGTATGGCGTTCCTTTGGCAGCCGCTTCTATTCTCACTTCGCTTTTGCTGCGTCCGCGCTTGGCCGTGATTATCACCATTGTGCTTTCTCTTATTTTTGGCATGATCAATGGGTTTTCTTTTGAAGGGGCGCTGGTGATGTGTTTCGGCGGTATGACAGGCGTGGCCAAAAGTCTTTCTGTTCGGACAAGAGGCGATATTTCCCGGGCAGGCCTTTGGATTGTGTTGACCGAGGGATTGGCTATTTTTGTTTTGGCGCTCATTCAGGGATGGTCCAAGTCCGACACGCTTTTTGCCTTAAGATGGGTGTGTGTGGGCGGTTTTTCTTCTGCATTGATTGCCATTGCTGTTTTGCCTTATTTGGAGAGTTTTTTTTCCCGCTTGACCAATATCAAGCTTTTGGAGCTGTCGGATGTGAATCATCCTTTGCTCAAGCGCATGAGCCTGGAAGCGCCGGGCACTTATCATCATTCTTTGATTATGGCGTCTTTGGCGCAGGCCGCTGCTGAAAGAGTCGGGGCCAATGGCCTTTTGTGTCGTGTGGGGGCGTATTTTCATGATATTGGGAAGATGGTCAAGCCGGAGTATTTTGTGGAGAATCAAGGCGCATTGGGAAATCCCCATGACCCGTTGCCGCCCAATATGTCCCGTTTGGTGATTCAGGCGCATGTCAAGGAAGGCATGGCTTTGGCTTTGCATTTTGGTCTGGACAAAGCCATCACTGATTTTATTTGCATGCACCACGGGACTTCGCGGATTGAGTATTTTTATAGACGGGCCATTGAGCAAAGCGCAGACATAGAAGATGTGGATGAAGATGAATACCGGTACCCCGGACCCAAACCCAACACAAAGGAAACAGCCATTGTGATGCTGGCCGATGCCATTGAGGCCTCTATCCGGGTTTTGGAAAGCCCCACGCATCAGCGCATCAAAGACCAGGTGAAAAAAATTATTGACACCAAAACAGCTGACGGTCAATTTGATTTTGTTCATTTGACGTTGTCAGACCTGAGCCAAATTTCCGAGAGTTTCCTCAATACTTTGGTCGGTGTTTACCATGCCCGTATGCATGATTCTTCTGACTCTGCTTCTTCTGCGAATAATAAAAAATGAAAATTGAGTTTACAAAAAAGGGCGTGTCTGTTCCCGGGATTGAACACAAAGCCCGTCGGGCCGTGAAGGTTTTGTTGACGCATGAACATGTGCATGCCCGTCAAACAATTCATGTGATTTGGACAACCCGTGAAGAGCTGCGGGCTTTGAACCGTCGTTTTCGCGGGACCAATCGTTTCACGGATGTGATTGCTTTTCGATATGATGGCGAAGATCATCCGGCTCCCTTTGGGGATATTTTTATTGCAGTGCCGCAGGCGCGTTTGAATGCCAGGCGTTTTCATGTGCCTCTGGCGCAAGAATTGCTCCGCCTGGTGGTTCATGGGGGCCTGCATCTGCTCGGTTATACGGATTACACCCCGCGCGCCAGAAAAAAAATGTGGGATATACAAGAAAAGATAGTGGCCGGTAGCCGCTGATCAGCAGCCGGTGACTGATGACCGGTTGACGTTTATATTATGAGGATGCCATGCTTTTGTTGGAATGTGTGCTTTTGATGCTGTTGTTTGGTTTTTCATCCTTTTTCTCAGCCTCTGAGACAGCCATCACAGCTTTGTCTGCTTTCCGGATGAAACAGCTGTCTGTGTTAAGACCGGAGTTGAGGTCGTTTTTCAGCGACTGGCTTGAAAAGCCGCATAGGCTTTTGGCCACGATTCTGATCGGCAATAATTTTGTGAATGTGGCCATATCCAGTCTCATGGCAGTGATGGTGGTGCCTTTGGCGGTTTATGTGCCCAAGCAATTTTTGGATTTTATGGTTTGGCTGGCAGCCACAGCTATTTTAATGGTTTTATGTGAAATCACGCCAAAGATTATCGGACGTGTTTTTTGTGAAAGAATCAGTGAGAAAAGCCTGCCGGTCCTGAGCCAGCTGACGCGTTTGTTCTTTTTGTTCTGGGGGCCTTTGGGCTGGATTTTGAAAAAAACAGCGCCCAAGCTGGCAGCGCCCCCTGCCAATAGATTAACGACTTTTAATTTGGAAGAGTTGCGTCATATTATCGGTGAATCTCAGGCCATGGGGGAAGTCCCCGGGGATTCCGGTGAAATGATGAAACGCGTTCTGGAACTTCCGCAGAGAGCTGTGAGCGATATCATGCAGTCATTCAAAGATGTGGATTTTTTGAATATCGAAAGATTGGACAAAGCAGATAGTCCTGTTGATTTGTTTGTGGATTTAATGGCAGAAACAGGGCATACGCGTATTCCTGTATTCAGAGAAGGGGCACCAATCGGTCATGTGAATGTGTTGAATTTGCTTAAAAAGGGCTATTCAGGCGCTTTGTCTGTGCCTGAGGATTTGATTCGCCCTGTCCGCTATGTGTCTGCTGATAAAAAAGTATTGGAGTTGTTGGGAGAGTTTCAGAGATCAGGAGACCACCTTGCTCTTGTGAAAGGGACTGACGGCCAATTGCAAGGTTTGGTGACGTTGGAAGATGTCCTGGAAGAAATCGTGGGCGAAATTTTGGATGAGTATGATTTGGAAAAAAAATAACAAAAAAGGCCGAGGTGCGAAGGCCGAAATACGAAGTATGAATAACCCAAAATTATTATTCCTTATTAGGCCTTTTGCTTTTTACTTCGCACTTCGACCTTCGCACTTCGCACTTTAATTATGGACCTTTTTATTCTTAAACTTATCATCAGTCTGTTAGCATTGTTGGGGTCTGCTGTTTTCGCAGGGGCAGAAACCGCTTTCATGAGCCTTTCCAGGGCGCAGTTAAGCCGGCTTAACAAGGTTTATCCCGGCCGGATCATATTTTGGCAGAATGACCCTGACCGGGTGTTGTCCGTCATTATTTTGGGGAATAATTTGACGAATGCGGGTTTGGGGGTGATGTCTATTTCTTTGGCTTTGGATGCGGAGCGCTTATGGGGCCTGCCTTTTCAATGGGGCGGCTTGCTTATGCCTGTTTTGACAGCTGTGATTGTGATTGTGTTCGGGGAGATTATTCCCAAGGTGGCAGCCCGCAACTATTCTGAGTCCTTGGCTTTGTTTTTGGCCCGGCCTATTCGTTTGTTGACTCAGTGGTTTGGCCCGCTTATGCAGGGACTTCTTGTGCGCATAGATGTTTTGTTGTCATGGTTGTCCCGTACTGTGAAGGAAAAAAGAGGAGAGTGGAATGTGTCTGTGATTCGTGCCATGCTGGATAATGCGTCGCTCACCACACGGCTCCGCTCTGTTTTGAACAATCTTTTGGATTTTGGAAATTTGCCGGTGCACCGCATTCTTGTGGCGCGTAAGAATGTGTTTGCCATGGATTTGTCTCTGCCCCGGAAAGAGTTTGTCCGCCGGATTTTGTCCTCCGGGTACTCGCGGGTGCCGATTTACCGGGGAACGCTTGATAATATTGAAGGGCTTCTTTATGCCAAGGATTTGTTGGCTTATTGGCGCAGCGAGTCATTGATTGTGCTGGAGGATATTATCCGTCCGATTCTTCGGGTGTCCGTGGATGCCCCCCTGGCCAATATTCTTCGTATTTTTCGCCAGGGACATCACCATATGGCTTTGGTAATGGACAAGAATAATCGCGTGCAAGGGCTTGTCACACTTCAAGATGTTCTTGAAGCCATTGTGGGAGAAATGGCTGAAGAAGCATAAATAGCAAAGGGCCAAGGGCAGATAGCAAAGGGCAGAGGCAAAGAGTATAAAGTATAAGTTTATAGAGATTTTTTATTTTTTCTCTTTGCCCTTTGCCCTTTGCGCTTTGCTGTCCAAAAAGGGAAAATAATGCCTGACGTTCGGTCATCAGCACTTTTTGTGCCTGAAATTAAGCAGCTTTTGTCTTTTAAAGAATACCATGAGCTGAAGATGGATTTGGCTGAGGTCAATCCCATTGATTTGGCAGACGGTTGGACTGATTTTTCTCCCCGTGAACAGGTTGTCCTTTTTAAATTGATGTCAGTGCCCAAGGCCATAGATCTTTTTGAAGAATTGGAAGCGCCCGAGCAAATGCATTTGTTGAACACTCTTGAAATAGGCGCTTTGGGTCCGGTTTTGGAAGAGCTGGGGCCTGAAGAAACTTCTTCTTTGTTTCATAAACTGCCGGATCGGATTATCAGGCGCATGATGAGTCTGATGAGAAGAGGTAAGACTGAGAGCGCGCCTTTGTTATTTTCTTTCCCAGAGAACACTGCAGGACATTTGATGGGGCCGACCAATTTGCCGCTTCATCCCCAGCAAACAGCACAGCAGGCTTTGGACCAGGTGCGCATGTCCACCAAACTCCATCGCATGGGAGAGCTGCATGCCCTGTACGTGACAGATGACCATGGCCGCCTCATGGGGGTGGTGTCTCCCCGCGCTTTGATTGCAGCGCCGCGTGATATGAAGTTAGCGGAAATTATGAGCCCTGTGCAGTTGATCAAAGTGCGGGCGGACGCGGATCAGGAGGAAGCCGCTCATGTGTTTTCCAAATATCAGCTTTTGGCAGCGCCTGTGGTGGATGAGGAGAATCATTTGCTGGGCATTTTGTCGGTGAAGGACATTCTGCATGTGATTAATCAAGAAGCCACTGAAGACATGGCCAAACTCGCAGGTACTGAAGCCGGTGAGTTGGAAACCGGTTCTATTTGGCGCGTGGTGCGTTTGCGGATGCCATGGCTCTTGGCGTCCTGGCTGGGCGGGATTGTGGCCAGTTTTGTGATTCATAGTTTTGAGAGCACTCTTTCCCATGTGGTGGCTTTGGCGGCTTTTATGCCTGTTATTTCAGGGATGGGAGGCAATGTGGGGACGCAGTCTTCTACCATTGTTGTGCGGGGGCTGGCCACCGGCCATATCCAAGTGAATGAAATTGTTATAACATTATGGCGGGAACTGAGAATCGGCGTGCTGTTGGGTTTGGGGTACGGCGTTTTTTTAGGGGGTTTGGTGTTCTGGCAGTACGGCGGGATTCATCCCTTGACTTTTCCCATGGTGGTGGGACTTGGGATTTGTACGTCCATGACTGTGGCCGCTGTGATGGGCGCTGTGACCCCTATGGTTGTTCAGCGTTTTAGAATTGATCCGGCGATTTGCAGCGCGCCCTTTGTCAGCACAGCCACAGATATCCTCAGTCTGTTGTCTTACTTTACCTTGGCGACGTGGTTGTTAATATAGTAAAAGCAAAGAGCAAAGGGCAAAGAGCAAAGAGGGGGAAATGTTTAGATTTGAAGATTTGAGAATATGGAAAGAGGCTGTACAGTTGGCAAATGAACTTTTTGATATAGCCGATGATTTGGAACAAAGAAGACTTTATCGATTTGCTGAGCAGCTCAGAGGTTCCGGATTATCAATATGTAATAATATTGCTGAAGGGGCTGGATGTCAATCAAATCCAGAATTTAAGAGATTTCTAAGCTATACAAAGAGATCATTTTTTGAAATTGTCAATATGTTAATAGTTTTTTCTGTGCGTGAATATGTTTCAAAGGAATGTGTTGAAGAGAAAAAAGAGCGATTAGAAAAACTATGTCGAATGATTGGTTCTTTTTCAAGAACGCTTTGCTCTTTTTTGTTTGTTTTTTTGCTTTAAACTCTTTGCCCTTTGCTCTTGGCCCTATGTATAAAAACGTTCATGCCATTGTGTTGAGTTCAGAGCGTGTGTTTGAAAAAGACAAACGCTTGTCGCTTTTTACACGCGAAAAAGGCCGGCTGTTTGCTGTGGCCAAGGGTGCGGCCAGGCCTGGGGCTCGTTTGGGTCCTGCCACTGAGTCCGGGGTGGAATCGTGTTTTCGTTTGTGGATGGAGACAGACAGCCCTTTTGCGCGTGTCACAGGCGGGGCAGTGGTCACGTCTTTCCCGAATGTCAGGAAAGAGTGGACGAGGATGTCCACGGCGCATTATTTTTGTGAATGGATGGGGCAGTTGACAGCGCTTCTTCATCCTCATCCTGAGAAGTATGAACTGCTTCATCGGGCTTTGGGGGCTTTGGAAACAGCTGATGTGACGTGTACGCGAATGGCTTTTTTGATCCAGTTTTTGGAGAAGGCCGGCTATCGTGTTGAAAAAGATGTGTTTGGTTCCGGTTATGATATTCAATGGCGGTTTTGGGTTGAAAATTTGAAATCATGGAATTTTGATCCTGGTTTTTATTTGCCGGGTTTGAAAAATTCAGCATGCCATTTGGAAGAACAATTGCTAAAATTTGTGACACCTCTTTTGGCCAGGCCATTAAAAGCATTGGTACATGAAAAGAAGCTGCATCATTATCGTAAAACGGTAATCGGTTACAGGTAACCGGTTGCATTTTTTAGAGGAGATCTATGACTTTTCAAGACATTATTCTGACTTTGCAGAAATTTTGGGCCAAGCAGGGCTGCCTTCTTTGGCAGCCGTATGATGTTGAAAAGGGCGCCGGCACTTTTAATCCAGCCACGTTTTTGCGCTGCCTGGGGCCTCAGCCTTGGTCAGCGGCTTATGTGGAACCATCCCGGCGGCCCACAGACGGCCGGTATGGGGAAAACCCCAATCGCCTTCAACATTATTATCAATACCAGGTGCTGATGAAGCCTGCGCCCAAAGACATTCAAAAAAAGTATTTGGCTTCTTTAAAGGCCATTGGCATTGACCCCCGCCGGCATGATATTCGTTTTGTAGAGGATGACTGGGAAAGCCCGACTTTGGGCGCGTGGGGATTGGGCTGGGAAGTCTGGCTGGATGGGATGGAAATCACACAATTCACCTATTTTCAGCAAGTGGGCGGTGTGGAGCTGAATCCTATTTCCGTTGAAATTACGTACGGTTTGGAGAGGCTGGCCATGTATTCTCAAAAAAAGGACAGTGTGTTTGATGTGTTGTGGACGCCTCATATGACTTATGGCGGTATCCATTGGGAAGATGAAAGGCAGTTTTCCACGTATAATTTCGAAGCGGCGGATGTGTCAAAATTGCAGCGGCATTTTGTGGATTGGGAGCAAGAGGCCAAGCATTTGCTTAAACAGAATCTTGTTTTGCCGGCTTATGATGCTGTGATGAAGTGTTCCCATTTGTTTAATCTTTTAGACGCACGGCGCGCCATTTCTGTGACAGACCGCGTGGGATACATTGGCCGTGTGCGCGACATGGCCCGCTGTGTGGCGGAACAATATTTGGCCATGACCATTGCGGCCAGTCCCTCGTGCGAATCCATGGCTGCAACCGGGAATGGAAGCTGCGAGGAACGTGAATAAAGGTGAGTATCCTTGGAATTTGGTTATTTCCGGTTTATCCGGGTTATGTTTTCCGGACGCCGGTGAATTTTTATTGTTTTTTTTTGTTTCGGATTTAGAGTTTCGAATTTCGGATTTGTATTTCAACAGGAGGTTGTTGTGACAGCCAAGGATATGCTTTTGGAAATCGGGACAGAGGAGCTGCCCGCGCGTTTTGTTCCTGATGCGTTGGAGATGCTTAAGTCATTGGCGGAAGAACGTTTGGGGTCTGTGGGGTTGTCCTTTAAAAATGCGCAAGTGTTTGGCGGGCCCAGACGTTTGGCCTTGCTGGTGTCTGGTTTGGCTGGGAAAGGAGAGGAAAAAGTCCGGGAAAGTTTGGGGCCTGGCGTTTCTCAGTCCAAGGATCAGGAAGGCAATTGGACGCCGGCAGCTCAAGGATTTGCGCGTTCCCAAGGGGTGGCGTTGGATCAATTAGAAGTGCGTGACACCAATCGGGGGCCGCGTCTTTGTGCTGTTCGTCGGATTGAAGGCGTTTATGCTGACAAAATTTTGCCTGAGCTTCTGCCGGGATTGATTCGTGCTTTGTCATTTCCCAAAACCATGGTTTGGGAAGACACTCGTTTTCCTTTTGCCCGTCCTATTCGCTGGATTGTGGCGCTTTATGGGCCGGGTATTGTTAAATTTGAGATCGCAGGCGTGAAAAGCAATAGGAAAACATGGGGACTCACGCTGCAAAGTGATAAGCCTTTGGATATTTCAGCGCCAGCGCGCTATGTGCCACTTTTGAGAAACCGGTGTGTGATCGTTGATCCCAAAGAACGATTGGAGCGGATTGAGAAGCAGATTTTGCAAACCACAAAGTCTGTGAAGGGGCACGTGGATTTGGAAGAAAGCAGTGGTTTGATGGAGGAAGTGGTTCATTTGGTGGAGCACCCAGTGGCGCTGTTGGGACAGTTTGATTCCAAGTATTTGTCATTGCCGGCTGAGGTTTTAATCACTTCCATGAAGAAACATCAGAAATTTTTTCCGGTTGTTTCGCATTCTTCTTCCTCCGACAGCCATGAAGAAAAAAACAACAGTGCGTTGGGTTCCCCGGCAAAAGGCAGAGGTACATTATTGCCGTGTTTTGTGGGGATCCGTCATGGGATTTCGGAGAATCAAGGTGTTGTGCGCGAAGGATATGAGCGTGTTTTGTCTGCGCGTTTGTCTGATGCAGCGTTCTTTTTTGAGCAGGATCAAAAATGCCGGCTGGAAGACAGGGTGCCTTCTTTGGAAGGGATTGTGTTTTTGCAGCCATTAAATTTATTTCATAAAACCACACGCGTCAGAAAATTGGCAAAGCAGATCTCTTCTTTTATAGAACTGCCAGAGGATGCTATGGAAGAAGTGGATCGCATGGCTTTGTTGTCAAAAGCAGATTTGGTGACCAATATGGTGGGTGAATTCCCTGAACTGCAGGGGGTGATGGGCCGTCTTTACGCCGAAGGCAGTGAAAAGCCTGTGGTGGCGCAGGGGCTTGAACAGCACTATTGGCCGTTAACAGCGGATGGACAATTGCCGGAAAGCACGCAGGCCTCTGTTGTGTCCGTGGCAGATAAAATTGATTCATTGGCCGGGAATTTTTTAATGGGCAATGTGCCGACAGGGTCTCAGGATCCTTATGGTTTGCGCAGAGCAGCTGCGGGGGTTGTCCGGATTATTCGTGAGAGGAAATGGCGTTTGTCTCTTTCGACTGTTTTGGAATTTGCTTTGTCCCCCGAGTCTTTCCCCATGAGCTCTGCTGCGCTTCAAGAAAAAACAGGCCCTGTGTTGATGGATTTTCTTAAGCAGCGATGGACTGTTTTGATGGAAAATCAAGGGTATCGTTTTGATGAGGTGCAGGCTGTTTCTTTTTGTTTGAATGATCTGGTGGATGCGGAAGATCGTTTGAAAGGTCTGCATGATATACGGCAGCATCCGGATTTTGAGCCTCTCACAGTGTCCTTTAAACGGGCCAACAATATTGTGCTTCAGGCCAAACAGAAGAAAATAGATTACAGCCAGGGATGGGGACAAGAGGACAATATAAAAGAGGCAGCGCATGCGTCGCTTTTGTCGGCGGTCAAGAACAGTGAAAGAGAAATGCTTGGTATTTTAACATCCGGACGCCCTTATCTGGATGCTTTTCAATGTCTGGTGCGGTTGAGATCTCCAATTGATGATTTTTTTCAACATGTGATGATCATGGTTTCTGATGAAAAAGAGAGAGCGCAGCGTTTGGCATTGATGGATGACATTGTCTCTTTGTTTCGTAAGATAGCGGATCTGTCTTGTTTGCAGTAAATAGAAATGTTTTTGACTTTTGAATATTTTTCAATCAAAAGTCGGCCGCTGCGCGGCGACACTTCTTGCTGGCGCAGTCGCA
>JANQER010000146.1 GCA_028278255.1 Elusimicrobiota bacterium
ATTTGTGCCGCGTATGTGTTTGGTGTGTGCGTGTGTTTGCATGAACCCATGGTTATTGTATTGGGTATGGGTGCGGGATGTGCGGGTCACAAGATCCCCTTGGGTCACAGTTTCTTCATAGGTCAGGGCACGGTCGCCTTCATCGTATGTGGTGTCAGTGCGAAGGACTTGGGTTTCTTGTAAAAGCATGCTGTTGAGGCGGTTGATGTTTTGGTTGGTTTGGGCATAAGCCCTGACACGGCCATGCGCATCAAATTCTTGTGCGCGCCAGAGTGTGCGGTTCTGAAGATCAGAGGCAGCAGTGGATGTGCGGTCTTCTTGGTATTGTCGGAGCCGGCCCAAATTGTCATAGATCTGGTCTGTGCGCGTACGGTTTGTGGTGATGCTCAGTGCTGTGCCCGGGGCTTGCTGCAAGGTGTTTTCCGTATAGGTTAGGACCTGGCCCAAATCATCATATTGGCCTGTCCAGCTTTTGCGAAACACTGACCCCAGACCATCTGTGGTGTTTTCTTCATATGAGGTGAGTGAACCGTACCCATTGTATCCCATGTTTGTGCGGTCTTGGGTTGTGATGAGCCGGTATTGCGCAGGGTCTTGAACATCCTGTGTTTGAGTGGTTTGTGAAAAGGTTTTGATCTGGTTCTGATCATTGTACACGCCTGACCATTGGGTTTGTGTGAACAATTGTGAAGCAGCTGAATCTGTTTTTTCTTCGGCATAAGACACACGGCGGCCGGCTTGGTCATAATCAATGTTTGTGGTGAGGCGTGTGACCACTCTGTCAGTCCTATTTTGGGATAAGTCTTGGATGGTGTCTGTTTGGGCATGGGCCTGCACCTGTCCGGAAAGACTGACTTGGCCGGCGCGCCACTGCACATGCGTCATTTGACCAGGAGAGGCTGTGGAGGTGCGGGTTTCCTCGTACCCGGTCAGCACACGGCCCGGGTTGTACGTGCGGTTTCTGCTGGAGATTGTTTCTGTGATGTCCAGGATCTGGCCATTGATTTGGCCTGTGGTACGGGTATTTTCAGTGTATTGTGTGGACAAACCTGTGGATAAGTCATATTCAGTGGCTGTTCGGGTGAGGGTGCGGGTGCTTCTGAGGGTCTGGTCCTGCTTGTTGAGCATGCGGTCTGTTTGGGTGTATGTGTCTGCTTTGTCCAGCCCTGTGTATGTGGTACCAGTGCGCACACGCTCAATGATCAGGTCAGGGGTGTCTGAACTTTCAGTGATTTCATGATACCCTTGAACCCGGCCCATGGCATCATAATCAGTGCCTTCACGCACAGTCATGGTCTCCATATTCTGTACAGGCAGCGTATGTGTTCTTGTTTTTTCCCTGTATGAATAAACCCGCCCCTGATCATCATACTGCCCGCGCGACCATACCCGCTTTGTTTCCTGCTCAGGCAGTGACTCTTTGGTCTGTTTTTCAATGTAGAAAACACGTTGTCCAAGTTTGTTGTATTGGATATGGTCTTGTGTTTTATGTGTGACAGCCCGGTAAACTTCGTTTCCTTCATCATCATGCCCGATCATTGCAATGCTTTCTTTTCTGGCAATTTCCTGGGCCAAGGCATTATAGGTTATGTGTTCTGCTTTTAAATCCGTGGTGTATCCGTCTGGCTCCTGAACTTGCTCATGATACCCTGTGAGCTGGCCCTGCGGGGTGTACGTCATTTTGTCTCGGTCAATCACACGCACCCCTGAAATGTGATCCCCAGTCATTTCTTCATGATATCCCAAAAGCCATCCTTGTAATGTGTACATGATGCCGGACCTGGCAGCACTGGTCTGCTGCACAGGTATATTGTGATTGAAAATGGTTTGATCATCTGTGTAACCGGTTAATCGGCCCAAGGGGTCATACAGCATATCTGTGCGCATCATGCGCATGCGTTGGCCAGGCGCGTTTGACTTCACCAGTTCCTCTTCAAAACCAATGAGCCGGCACTGGTCATCATAGGCCATGTTGGACCGCACACGCGTTTCTGCTTGGTTTAAATTGTCGCCTGTGTGAATGACACGTTCCCTGTATCCAGACAATCGTCCGTCTTCATTTAATTGGGCATTGTCGCGGATAATACGGGTTGTCATGTCCATTTCCACTTTTAGCAGGGTGGATGAGCCGGGTTGAAGCGAGATAATTATAGATTGGGACTGTGCGACAGGGAGAGAGGGAGACGGGGAGAGAGCGAGATGGACTTCTAGGCCGGAGAGGAGATCTGTTTTTTGAAAATCAGTGAGGAGGTCCCAATCCACTTCTGTGCCGGCAAAAAGAAGGGTTTGGCCGATCAGCATTTGGGCATCTAAATCTTCTAAATCAGGCAGAGCCTGTGTGGTCACGCCTGTTTTGTGCGTGGTTTCATCCTGCCCTGACAAAGCGCCAAAATCATCATAAGCCATGTCAGTCACGTGCCGGCGGGTCAGCAAATCCGGTGTGCGGGTGTCTAAAATACTTTCCTCAAAACCCAGAATCTGGTTCACAGCGTTATACACAATGTTTTTTCTTTGCGCTGTCGTGTCATAAGAGGACACAGGCGTTTCTGACCCGTCAAAATCAAAATGCGTGATGGTCTCCTCTGCTAAAACCCGACCGGCTTGGTCAAAAGCTTTGCCATGCCATTCAATTTTTTTATGCGTTTTATCTGCTGTGGTTTCATGCGCCTCTTCATAAAAACAGGCCCGCCCCAGCACATCATACCGGGTTTGTAATCGGTGCACAATTTCTTCCATACGCTGCTCAGACCCGGGTGTGCTGCCCTTATTGGTCCACACACTGGTTTCTGCATAACTCAGTGTCCGCCCCATGCCGTCATTGATCACATTTGACCGTATTTTTTCCTTTGTTTTTCCCTGCAAATCCGTGACTTTTTCCCGATACCCTGTGACATCCCCTTTTAATCCGTACATCATTTGTGACCGTTCCACTTGTGTGCGCGCGCCAGGCGTGGCTTCATCAAGAATGCTTTCTGTATAACCCAGCATTTGTTTGTTCAGGTTCCGTATAATGTTGGCACGCTGAATCTCAACAGTGTGTTGTAGGGGCGACCCCATGTGGTCGTCCGGAGATAACCGCTGAATGGTTTGGGTTTCGGATGACAGGGTGATGTCTGATACTGTCATGATTTCTGTGACATCCAGTGTTTCCCCATTTAAACCTGTGCCATTGGTGACTGTTTCCTGCACATAACTCACAGCAGCGCCGTTTTCAATCACAGCATCACGCACGCTTCTCACAGATTCTGCATTCACCATATTCCCCTCATGATCCACACCCAATGTGCGGGTGGATTCTGTGCCGCTAATGGCTTTGCCGTGTTTGCCAAAAGACTGGTCCTGAAGAATTTTGGTCACAATCACACCAGGGTCAAGATCTGTTCTGGTGGTTTCTGCATAACCAGACACTTTGCTGGCTTCATTGTAATCTGTGCGGGTTCTGCGCGTGGTATACAGCACTTGGTCCGGCCCTTTGGAATCTGACACATATGTTTGCTTGCGCAAATATTCATCATATTGAATGTCATTTTCTGAATATAAATAATGCGCGCCAGTCGATGTTTCAGTGTCATCTTGAAAACCTGTGACCAGATTGTGTTCATTGTAATTCAATGCGGTCCATGAATGGGATTGAATCAATCT
>JANQER010000220.1 GCA_028278255.1 Elusimicrobiota bacterium
CTATCACTCCTGTCTGCACGGGCCGGGCATGCCCGGCCCCTACCACTTTTTAATTTCGTGCCCGCATTTTTGACAGACCAATTTCTATTTCTTCTAACAGGGCGGACACAGGGGTCCGCCCCTATAACTTTTATCTCTGCACCATAATCTTCATCACCTTATGGGTCCCGCTGCATTCTGCCAAACAAAAATAAACACCGCTGCCCACATTGTCTCCTGAATCATTTTTCACATCCCATTGCACCATACCGGCAGAACCTGACCACAACTCCCTGATCAATTCTCCCTTTAACGAATAAATCCGCACCTGCGCATTGGGCGGCAAATCCATTAGATTCATATAGGTATGCCCCAAAGCAGGCCTGAAAGGATTCGGAAAAACTTTCACAGAAGAAACCGAATCAGAAGGCGCCAATTCCACCACCTGAAAAAGAGTCAAATCCCGGGCCCCGGCTGTCACACGGTTCTGGCTTGTGTCCACTGAGGAAGGAAGCACCTCCCAAAAACCACTGTTCTCATTATACCGCGCCACAACAAAATTCGATTCATTTTTTCCTGCTGTGTCTGAATCTTGATAACCCAAAACCAAGGTCACTGTTTCACCCGGCTGAAGAGAAGGGCTCAGCGTGATATCAATCCCCACGCCAGTGCCCTTCAGCCGGTACACATGAGAATGGAGAGGCGGAAAAACAATGGGATAATCCAAATCAACAGTCACTGTCTGCGAAAAAGTCCCTGACGGGAAATGCAAAGACACCTCTCTGTCAACAGGCTGAAAAGACACTGTACCCCCGCTTGGCGGAACATCATGGGTGGTTTCAGTCACAGGCGCTATGGCTTGAACAGATGCGTCATAGGCCGTCATCACATGAGCGCCATTTTCAGCCCTGACGCGATAATAATGCGTACTGCCGGATGTCAGCCCAGTGTGTGTCACAGATGTCTCTGTGCCGGAAAAAAAAGACGTATAAACCACATCATCCAATGAACTTTCCACATGATACACTGTGCCTGATGTATTGCTATTGCCTGCCCATGAAATGGTCACAGAAGTGATATGCACATCCACTGTTGTGCTTGACGGGGCGCCGGCCAATGTATACAGAGCAGAGGAGTTCCCGGAATTCATAAAATTATGGTCATTGAAAGCCTGCACATAACCCTGCACCAAAGAATTCCCGGGCAAACTTGTCTGGGTATAGGTCAAAGTGTCTGCGGGCAGATCGCCTGACAGGCTGGCACCATCAGACGCCTGCCGCACCCGAAAACCAGCTTCATTGGCCACATTGCTCCAGGACCATGACACAGAAGACACGCCCAACACCGTGACGGCAGACAAATTCGGCGCTGACAACACATAAGGCTGCGCCGCCTGAACAGAAGAAAAAGCATTGATGCGTCCGTTGGAAACCACTTTCCCTGTCAAAGAAGCCTTCACGTCCACGCCTGACATAATCAATTGTTTGATGCTGCCTGCAGAGGCATTCGGCAGCATAGACATCAAAAGACCTGCCAGCCCCGCCACATGAGGCGCTGCCATGGAAGTGCCGTCACTGTAATCATAAGTCAAAGATGACACAGACACAGGCACCCTCACAAACCTCACCTCATCCACAGACACGCCTTTGTCAGTGGCGCTGAAATCCGAATAAAGACCGAATCCCATGGCATATCCCATTTCAAACAATTCCGTGAGCAATGTGCCGCTGCTCATCACATATTCGTAAGCATCACTGCTGGACCCGGTGAACTCACGCAAAGAATACCCCACAGACACTTTGTCAAAAGAAGACGCAAAATAAAAATAATCCACATTATCTTCAAGGTCATATAGCACTCTGAACTGAACTTCGTATTCGCAATCCTTTGACTGCACTTCATTCAGCCAGATATAAGAATTGGTTAAGCTGGCATAATCCCGGCCCGGACTGTCTTCCAAACTCTTGGCCCCGGAAAAAGCCCTGTCAGTCCCGACTGACCAGGCATTGACAAGGGAATTGCTCCCTGATTTGGTCCATCCCGAAGGTGTCTGCCCTGTGGCCTGGCTTTCAAAACCCGTGCTATAAATGGTCTGAGAAGCGCCTGCGCTCAATTGCGGATAAGAACTATAAATATTCACCCCGGGCGCAGCCACATCAACCCCATTGGCGCCGTAATTGGAAAACGAAGCCAAATCATCATTTTGATCAGAAGCAGCCACCGCAATAATATTGTCCAAATCATAGCCGGCCGGATAAAAAGGAATCACATCATTGTTCCACCCGCTGTTGCCGGCAGCTGCCACAAACACAACGCCTGCAGCGCCGGCGCTTTGAATAGCGCCTCTCACCAAAGTGTCTTCAGCCCCGGCAGCGCCCCAGCTGGCATTAATCACTTTGGCCCCATTGGCCACAGCATAAGCAATGCCTTCCACAACACCGGCTGTGTCGCCAAACCCCTCCACCCCCCCGATTTTAATCGGCATCAATTGAACCAGCCAATTCACCCCTGTCACCCCTGTGGCATTGTTCCCCAGAGCGCCAATGGTGCCGGCCACATGCGTGCCATGTGAATGATAATCAGTGGGATCATTGTCATTGTCAAAAAAATCCCAGCCATAACGGTCATCCACATACCCATTCCCGTCATTGTCTATGCCGTCGCCGTCTGTCTCATCAGTGTTCACCCAAATATTGGCCTGCAAATCCGGATGCGTCAATGACAGGCCTGTGTCAGACACAGCCACAATCACCTGTGCATTGCCGGTGGCAATGTCCCAGGCTTCAGGCGCATCAATATCAGCATCAGCTGTACCGGCTGTTCCATTCACGCTTTGTCCGGTGTTGTGAAGACCCCACAAAAAGGAATAAGACGTATCGTCAGGCGCCGCGCAAACACGATAAATAAAATTCGGCTGTGCATGCGCCACCAAAGGATTTTTTCTGTAATCCTGCAAAACATCCTGCATGGATTGGCCAAGCTTGAGCCGCACTGAATGAATCAGGGTTTTTCTTCTCAGCCGGGGGGCAAGCGCCTTCAGAACAGCATGCTTTTTTTGCGCATGAACGGCTCTGGCTTGCGATTCAGGCACGCCTTCTCTGAATGTCACAAGGATTTCTCCGGGCTTAAAAGCAGGCCTGTTTGTCAAGGTCAGTGGTTTGGGCTTTTGAAAGGCAGGACCGGGTTTTCGCGCATGCAAGCCGCCGGGGCATATCACAAAAACCCCAACAGCAAACAACAAAACAAGAAAAAAACAAATGGAATATTTTCTCATGATTTGCCCGCCAAAAAAGAGGGAAAAGTGGTATAATAAGTATATAAGGGATAGAAATTAAAATCAATTGTGACATAAATGAGCGGCCATGACCACAAAAAACATACCCCCCATTAAGCAGGCTGTGCATGCCAAAAGCCAAAGCTCAACACACTCACTGGTGTTGAGCCATCAATTAACCAAATGGAAAATCATGAAGCAGATACTGGAAGCCAGTGCCAGGCAGGCCGGAAAAACAAAAACCACACACACAAAACAATCCCATAATCCCCTCTGAAAAATACTACCCCCAATAAGGATTAGGCAAGCCTAGTTTTTGTAATTGCCCCATTTATGGGGCGTTGTTTGGGTGTATTTGTCTTAACCCAACTTTTCCATTAGACGAACCATTTTCGTCTGAATTGTTCTTATTTGATTTGACGCAGGATCGTCATTCCATAATCCGCATCAGACATATTGTCAAAAGCAATCAGCGCTGTGAATTGCTTTCCGATTACAGACGCAGACATGCCGCGCAGATTTAAATTGGCCTTGGCCAAAGCCTGCAAAAGCCTTGTGCCCAACCCAGGCTTATTCTCACCCTGAACCACCAAACACGCAAAATACTCAGCAGGCGCAAAACCTGCCTGGCAAGCCGCCTCCTCCTGTTCTCTCCCATTCACAGGCGCCACATAAAGCACCCCTTTTGCAGGATTCCCTGGCTTTCGGCGCGCCAAAACAAAATGAAGATCCGCGCCAGCCTCTGACAAGCCCGTCAGCTTTTCTGCTGTGGCTCCGCACCTGTCCTCAATGTCCGCTGACCAAACTTTCACCTTCATGATTTTATTGGCCATAAAACCCCCATTCATAGATTTTCGATTTTTGATTTGCGATTGAAAACCTTCTGCCGTTTCTGTGGACTGCGGACTGTTGTCCGCGGACTTTATCTTTTATCAATAGCACCACAATCCTATCGACACAAAATTATTCACATAGCGCTGGGCTATATCAAAAGCATAACTCAAACTCAGATGCCTTTCACCATAAAAATGAAATTTAAACAACCGGTATTGAAAACCGCCTGTGGCATGCTGGCGCGCAGACGCTCCCTCAAACCGGCTGGGTTCATGATACGTCCCCAGCCTGACACGGCATCGTCCGGGCAAAGCCTCAAACTCCGCCCCCACATGAAAACTCGGCGTTAATTTTTCACCTGATTTTTGAATTTTCTGCTCCAAAAAAGACTCAATGCCGTACGCGTCTGTCAGTTTTCCAATCACCCGCACTTCACCGCTTAACACAAAAGGATGCGCCTTCAAATAAGGGGTGTCATTCCACTCATATGCCATGCCAATGGCCCCCACCACCGGCAAAGTGGCTTCCCTTGGCACAACCAAGCCTTCCACCACAACAGGCGCTGCAGAACCGCTGCCCACACTTGTCTTGTCCTGATCGGTTTTGATCGGACCGTCATAAGAAACGCCTATGCGCAAATCGCCTCTATCGGGATTCCACACCAGCCCCAATTTGCCGCCAGCGCCTGACAAATCTAAAATTTTTTCAGTTGTGCCATAAGGAGAAATATGAATGGCAGCAAAACGGAATCCGCACCCAAATGTCAGCTGCTTCTCAAAAAAACTACGTCCATAAACCAAATTAAACTGGTTGAATTCAAACTTATTGGTCCTGCCTGACTGTCCCACATCAAATTTCTGCACCACCCCATAAAATCCAAACCCGCTTTGCCCATACTGAACACTGGCCCCTAAATTCATCACCTGATTTTTTTTATAGGCCGAGGACACACTGCCATTGTTATCAAAATCATTGCCTGTCACAAAAAAACTGCCAAAAGCGGCATCCCAATCCCAGCCTTCCGAAGACCCTGGCTCACGAAAAGCCACGCCGGCCGGATTATTCGCCACACTGGCCACGCCTTCAGCCATGGCCGTGTAAGCCCCGCCCATGGCAATCATCCGGCTGGGCCCCACAATCACACTCTGGGACACATCCACTTTATAATCATTGTTCAGAATAGGCGTCCCGTTAATGGCGCCGAGCAGCACATGGGGGCAAAACCAGATGAACAAACAAAAAAGAAATCTGCGCATGACAAGCACCTCAATCACTCAACCTTACTCTACCCTTGGGAAACCGCTTTTTCAATAGAAGAAAAAAGAAATCAGATGTGCTATGATATGTATCTAAAAATTCAAGGATCCCCCATTCATGACAGCACAAACAGAAGCACAACCCAAATCAAATTTTGTCACTGACATCATTGACCAAGACTTTCAATCCGGCCGGTACACCGGCCAGGTGCACACCCGCTTTCCACCTGAACCCAATGGGTACCTGCACATTGGTCATGCCAAATCCATTTGCCTCAATTTTGGCACAGCACAAAAATACAATGGTCTGTGCAATCTCAGGTTTGATGACACCAATCCCAGCAAAGAAGACCAAGAATATATTGATGCCATTCAAAAAGACATCAAATGGCTGGGGTTTGACTGGGAAAGCAGAGAATATCATGCCTCGGATTACTTTGAACAGCTCTATGAATTCGCTGTGCAGCTCATCAAAAAAGACAAAGCGTACGTGTGCAACCTCAGCATGGAAGACATTCGAAAGCACAGGGGCACACTCACTGAACCCGGACAAGAAAGTCCGTTCAGGAACCGCTCAGTGGAAGAAAACCTGGAACTCTTCCAGCGCATGCGCAATGGAGAATTCCCCAATGGATCGCATGTGCTGCGCGCCAAAATAGACATGGCGTCAGGCAATCTCAATATGCGGGACCCTGTGATGTACCGCATCATGAAAGCCTCACACCCCAAAACAGGGGACAAATGGTGTATTTACCCCATGTATGACTGGGCCCATGGCCAGTCAGATTCTCTGGAAAAAATCACGCATTCCATTTGCACCCTGGAATTTGAAGCGCACAGACCTCTTTATGACTGGTTCATCAAAGAACTGGGCATCCACCATCCCAGGCAGATTGAATTTGCCAGACTCAACCTAAGCTATACACTCATGAGCAAACGCAAACTCCTGGACCTTGTACAAAAAAACATCGTGAATGGCTGGGATGACCCGCGCATGCCCACCTTGTCAGGACTCAGGCGCCGCGGGTACACGCCTGAATCCATCCGCAGTTTTTGCGACCAAATCGGCGTGGCCAAAAGAGACAGTGTGGTGGATTACGGATTTCTGGAATACTGTTTAAGAGATGATCTAAACAAACGCGCCAAGCGCGTTATGGCGGTTCTGCGGCCGCTCAAAGTGGTGATAGACAATTACCCTGACAACCAAACAGATGAACTGGACTGCATCAACAACCCTGAAGACCCTTCCATGGGCACACGAAAAGTCCCATTCTCCAAAGTGTTGTATATTGAAAAAGAAGATTTCATGGAAGACCCGCCCAAAAAATTCTTCCGATTGGCCCCGGGACGGGAAGTGCGTCTCAGATATGCGTACTACATCACCTGCGTGAATGTGGTCAAAGACGAAAAAACAGGGGAAGTGACTGAACTCCACTGCACCTATGACCCGCAAACGCGCGGCGGCAGCTCTCCTGACAAACGCAAAGTCAAAGCCACCCTGCACTGGGTCTCAGCCGCTCACGCTGTGCCAATTGAAGTGCGTGTCTATGACCACCTCTTTTCAAAACCATCCCCAGAAGACATTGAAAAAGACCTAAACCCCCATTCCCTGGAAGTATTAAAAACGTCTTATGCTGAACCCATTCTCAAAACCGCTGCCCCCGACGACAAATACCAATTCGAACGCCAAGGCTACTTCTGCCCGGACATAGATTCCCAGCCAGAGGCACTGGTTTTCAACCGTACCACCACCCTCCGC
>JANQER010000251.1 GCA_028278255.1 Elusimicrobiota bacterium
CATTCAACACCACTTCGGACCAGTCCACACTGAATGAACTGTCTGGATTGGTCACAGCAGTCATGCCGGCCACAGGCGCCGGCGGAGAAGGATCACGCGTAATGCCATTGGCTTGTGCTCCCGGGGTAGAGGCCAGGGTGTCAATGTCAGATGTGTTGGGTCGCTCATCCACGGATTTCACAGCGAACCAGTGACGTATCCCAAGCGGCAGATTGTTCACCACCATCATTTCCACATTCCCGGGCGCTTGCGGCACAGAAGGCGGGTTCGGCGCCACTGTGGCTGCGTTCCACCAGGCAGTTGTGTCTCCGGCCAATGTGTCAATGCTGTAAGTGGCGTAACGCACTTCGTAAGACTGCACAGACAAGCCTTGTGCATACGCATTGTCTTCGTCGGGAGCAGTCCATGACAAGAGCAGCTGATCATCAGTCATTGTCTGCATCACAGAAAGATCCGTGATGGCAACAGGTTTGTAAGGATCCAGCGGCACCACTGTAAACGTGATATTCTGAGATGAAGCGGCTTTCACTTCCGGCAGGATATGCCCCATAAACGCAAAAAGCCCGTGCATGGCCACGAGGCCTGCAAGAGTTCGGAACAGCTTGTTTATTTTTGTTGCTCTTTTTGCGTACATTATGGCGTTATCGTTTTAACGATTCCGCTTCTCCTTTTACTTCTGTCTTTCTGTTGTCACATATATCAAGCTCTGTAATTCCAAGGGAATGTCCATGCCTTTGAGTTCTGCTCTGATCACAAACATGAATTTTTTCCCAGCGTATTTGGGATCCTTGGGGATCTTCAAATACATTTTGGCCTTTTTGATTGCATCCGGCTTAATGCTGATCACTGACGGCTTCACAGACAGCCATGAGGGGTCCGGGGTGAGCTCATAATCCGGATGCTTGATGCGGCGGTCCACCTTCACGCTGCTGATTCGCAGTTTCAGTTTGTCATACCCTTGGTTGACGAGCTTAAGAGCAGCTCTTTTGAATTTGAGTATGTCAATTTTCTTGCCCAGAGGCACATTTTGCAAACGCAGACTTTTCGGATTCATGTCAAGGTCAAAATCAACAAGCGCTTGCTGCTGCTGAGCCGCTTGCGACTGCTTTTTCAGCGCCTCAGGGCCGTCAATCCCCACGCTGAACCGAATGATCTTTCCCACAGCCACAGCCAGCATGCCGGTGTGCCCGGTGGTCCTGGCTTTGATTTTGGCTTGGAAATGCCTGCCGATCAGAGACGGGTCATCAGGGATAGAC
>JANQER010000254.1 GCA_028278255.1 Elusimicrobiota bacterium
TGCTGCGCGCCATCATGCGCTTGGCACCCAAACGCATTGTGTATGTGTCTTGTGACCCTGCCACTTTGGCACGCGATGCCCGGTATTTAAGCACTGGCGGGTATCATCTCAAAAAAAGCGTCCCAGTGGATTTGTTCCCGCAAACATCACATATAGAATGTGTGTCTTTATTTAAAAGATGAGATTGTCTGCTTGAAATGGGTTCGCTTCGCTCACGAAATTGGGCCCCTATGGGGCCGAAATTAGCACCCTTCGGGTGCGAAATTATAAAGCAAAAATGATAAAAACATGGTGATTCGTTGAACGGCTGATTATCTGAATTGATTTTACCCTATTCATTCTTATTCATCCCTATTCAACCATATTCACCCATTTAATTATGCTATTTAACAATAAATTATTACGTCTAAGTGGTCTCCCAGGCGGCAGTGAAGCCTGGTGGCTGTGGAAAAACCGTGACAACATCGGGCGTTGTTTAGTATTAACGGCTTCTGATGAAGACGCGCAAACCTTTTATCAGGATCTTCAAGCCATTGAACGATGGCAAAACTATTTATCCCCTCACCCTGCACCCTCTCCCGCAAAGGGGAGAGGGAAAGAGGAAGGGCCCCCAAGCTTTGCGGCCTGCTTTTCTGAAGAAGATGAGGACGCAGGTGTCACAGCGCTTTCAGACTGGGTGGGCGCTGATATTCAAAAACCCGCCCTTCCTTTTTTGATGGCATCCATTGAATCCCTTGAAAAAAATCTTCCCTCTCTTGATGCATTCAAAAAATCTCATTTTAAACTGCACCTGGGAGACCGCAAAAACCGGGATGAATTCCTCAGCCGGCTGAGCCAAATGGGGTACAACCGTGTGGACACTGTGGAGCAAATAGGTGAAATGGCTGTGCGCGGCGAAGTCATGGATGTGTGGTCTCCGGGATGGGACGGGCCTGTCAGGATCCTGTGGCCGTTCAACCAAATTGAATCCATCCGAAAAATAGACATGAGCACGCAGCGCTCATCAGATGCGCTGGATGATGTGTTTGTGAGGCCGGCAAATTTATTAGAAATTGGCTCCTTTCAGTCGCGAAATTGTCCGCCTTCGGCAGAGAAATTGGCTCCTTCCAGTCGCGAAATTGAAAACCAAAACCTGTTTCATTCAGACAATCTTTTTGACTATCTAGGTCCTGACGGAACATTGTTTGAATCGAATTTACCGAATGATGTCAACATAGAATGGACCGGGAAAAAAATCATTAAGACTGACCTTGGACAGACGGACCAAGAGGAAACTTATCTCAGTCCGCCGGCTTTTGGCAGCGCAGGCGCGCCAGGGCATTATGATATTTTTGCAAAGGCTGTTAAAGAATGGATTGACAAAAACTGGCACGTGATTGTGTTTTGCCATAACCCCGGGGAACAGGAACGATTAGAAGAAATATTATTGGAGCAAGACCGGTCTTTGGTGCCCTATTTTGAAAACAAGAGAATCGATTTTCCCATTGGATTTCTGGTGCGCGGCTTTTTGTCTCCGGATGACAAAATAGCGGTTTTGTCCAATGGCGAAATCTTTGGCCGGTATAAGCGGCGGTTTCGTTTGCCCAAATTCACCGGGGGCAAAGCCTTTTCAGAAATCAGAGAATTGTCCAAAGGCGACTATGTGGTGCATGAACGATTCGGTATTGGCCGGTACATGACACTGGAACGCGTGGAGGCAGCCGGCATGGAAGCGGATTATCTGCGTTTGGAATACAAAGGCGGGGACCGGGTTTTCGTGCCGCTTTTTGAATTCAAGCAGGTTCAAAAATTCATCGGCACTGAGGGCAAAAAGCCAAAACTGTCGTCTTTGGACACTGCGGCCTGGGAAAAAACCAAAAAAGACGTTCAGAAGTCCGTGGAGGAAATTGCGCAGGAACTTTTAAACCGCGCAGCCAAACGCGCGTCCCTTCCGGGGCATTCTTTTTCGTCTGATTCGCATATGGAACATGAATTCAATTCGTCCTTCCTGTATGAATTAACGCCGGACCAAGCCAAAGCCATTGATGACACACGGCAGGACATGATGCGGCCCACGCCCATGGACAGGCTCGTGTGCGGAGATGTGGGTTACGGCAAAACCGAAGTGGCCATGCGCGCGGCTTTCAAGGCTGTGTGCGCAGGCAAGCAAGTGGCTGTGCTTGTGCCCACCACTATTCTGGCAGAACAGCATGGCCGCAACTTTAAGGAACGGTTTGCTGATTATCCGGTGTCCATTGCTGTTCTCTCGCGGTTTAATCCCCCTGACGCCAACAAGCGTATTGTCAAAGACATGCGCCGCGGCGTCATAGATATTGCCATTGGCACGCACCGCCTGCTGTCAGCGGATATTGCTTTTAAAAACCTGGGCCTCATTATTATTGACGAAGAACACAGGTTCGGGGTCAAACAAAAAGAACGCATTACAGCTTATCGGGACACTGTGGACGTGCTGGCGCTTTCAGCCACGCCCATCCCGCGCACCTTGGGCGCGTCTCTAGGCGGCATTAAATCCCTGTCCATTATTGAGACGCCTCCTGAAGGGCGTTTGCCCATTTCCACGCATGTGGGCCCCTATGATGAAAAAATCATTATGGCTGCGGTGGAGCAGGAAATCCGGCGCAATGGCCAGGTGTTTTATGTTCACAACCGCGTGGGCACCATTGAGGATTGTGGAAAAAGATTGACCCAAACCCTGTCCGAACACGGACTGCACCCCAAAATCACTGTGGCCCACGGCAAAATGACAGGTCCGCAGCTGGAAAAAACCATGTGGGACTTTCACCACAAAAAATTCGATATTCTCTTGTCCACCACCATCATTGAATCAGGCCTGGACATCCCCTCTGTCAACACCCTCATTGTGGAAGAAGCGGAAGATTTTGGTTTGGCCCAGCTCTATCAGCTGCGGGGCCGGGTGGGACGGGAAAGGCAAAAAGCTTATTGTTTTCTTTTTTACTCGATTGAAGCGGCCTTAACGCAGGAAGCCCAAAAAAGACTCACAGCCCTCAAAGAATTCGCCTCTCTAGGTTCAGGCTTTAAACTGGCTCTGCGTGATTTGGAAATCCGCGGCGCCGGCAATCTTTTGGGTCCCCAACAGCATGGATTTGTCAATGCCATTGGACTGGACCTCTATGGCCAATTGCTGAGCGAAGAAATCACGCGCCAAAAAGGGGAATCACTCCCTGAAAAATCCCACTTGCCTGAGGTGTCTTTGGAACTGCCTGTGTCCGCCTATATTCCCGAAGACTATCTGCCTTCTGAATCAGAAAGAATTGTTTTTTACAAGCGCCTGCTGGATGCTTCTTCTTTTGAACTCAATTCTCTGCGTGAGGAGCTGCATGACAGGTGCGGCATACTGCCGGAACCGGCTGAACGTTTATTTGATGTGGCCAAACTGCGGAACATGGCGCGCCAAAAAAAAGTCACGCATCTCTCTTTGGTTCAAAACGGCCTGGAAATACGTTTCCATCCGGACACAACCTTTGCCCCGGACCAGTTAAACCTGCTCACCGCCACACACGCACAAGGCTTTTCTTTTCTCCCTGGCCCGCCGTTCGGCATGCGCATTGAAAACCCTCCCCAGGATGATCTCATCAATTGGACCCGTCGGTTTTTGTCAACGCTGGGTTAAAATTCCAAATTCCAAGACACAAGATACAAATAATAACCAAATTTCGCTTTGCCCTTTGCCCTTTGCTCTTTGCTCCATTTATGATATAAATAGATACCAAATTTAATCAGGAGGTAACACACCTTGAAACGCCATATCATTCTATCCGCTTTTTTACTTGCGATTTCCTCGGTATTGACGGCATACGCCGCAAAAGTCGTGAACCGCACCATTGCCACAGTGAACGGCGATGCCATTCTCTTGTCAGAATTTGAAAAAAACTGGGTTGCTTTTCAGGAACAGCAAAAAGGCCTGCTGCCTTCCGACAAAATGAACCAGGAATGGCAAAAAGAAACCAAAAGAAGAATTCTCGAACAAATGATTGACGACAAAATCCTCCTGCAGCAAGCCAAAAAAAGCAAAGTGCGCGTGAGCAAAAGAGAACAAGAAAACGGCATTCTCCAAATCAAACTCCGTTTCCTGCCAAAAAGCGCGCAGCAAGACATGCAGTCTATTCTCCAACGTCAAATGGAATCACGCTCTCCGGAAGAACAAGCCGCCGGACCAGACTTAATTGCGGCCTGGAGTGAGCTCGCCAAAATCAACAAAAGGGCCGTGTCTGATGTGGAAGACAAATTTTATGAAGAACTCAAAAAAGAAGGCCTCAGCAAAAGAAAATTCGAAGACAGAATCCGGGACCAGCTGCGGGTTGTCCAGCTCACAAACGAAGAAGTGCGCAGCCGCACCAAAAAACCTTCAAAAGAAGAAATAGAAATTCTTTTTAATCAAATCCTTTTGATCATGCAGGGCAAAAAACCCAAGAACATTTCCGAACAAGAAACAGCTGACTTGGAATCCATGTCAAAATTCTTCGCCGCCCAAACCGGCGAAAGAGTGCGCGCCCGCCACATCCTGGTCCGCGTACCCAAAGACGCTTCCTTCAAAGACAAATCAGCGGCAAGCCGTAAAATAAAAAGTATCCTCAAAAAAATCAAGGGCGGCGCTGATTTTGCTGAAATGGCGGAAAAAAACTCGGACGACAAAGCCAGCGCTGAAAGAGGCGGAGATCTGGGGGCTTTTGCACGGGGCATGATGGTGCCTTCTTTTGAAAAAGCCGCTTTTGACCTGGCTGTCGGCGAAGTGTCTGATGTTGTGGAAACGGATTTCGGGTATCACATTATTAAAGTGGAAGAAAAACGCGCTGCCTCAAAACTCAGGCTGGATGACGTGAAAAATGATCTGGCGGATTACCTTTTCAGGTCCCAAGCCCAAAAAATCTATGAAAATTATATTAAAGAGTTACGCAAAAGCGCTTCCATCAAAATCAACATTAATTTGGATGAATTGAAATAAAACTTGAATTTAGATTAACCACGGATGCACACGGATAAACACGGTAAAACAAAAACATTAAAATTTTAGTTAGCAGTTTTAAAAGACTTACCGTTTACATCAGTGTTCATCCGTGGTTTCACTTATGTTCTTGCAATAATCATGAGAAAACCTTTATTAGGCATAACGCTGGGAGACCCGGCCGGGATAGGGCCTTGGGTCAGCGTCGGCGCTGCGCTGGACGCGCGTGTCCAAAAGCAATGCCGGCCATTATTGATTGGCGATGCCTGGGTGGTTCAGCATTTCTGCCAGCACCCGCGCTTGCGCGTGAATGCCATCATTGACATCAATGACTATCTGACAGCCAAAAACACTGTCAACATCCTTCATGTTCCGCACCCGCATATCCGCACCCTTTCTCTGGGACACCCGCAAAAAGTCAGCGGAGAATCCGCTGCCTTGTCTATTCGCACAGCTGTGGCTCTGGCCTTTCAGAAACGTGTGGCAGGCATTGTCACCGGACCTGTGTCCAAAGAATCCTTTCAACTGGCTGGTTTGCCATTCACAGGACACACAGAAATGCTCTCTGCGCTCAGCGGAGTTGCCCATGCTGAAATGGTCATGGCAGCCGGCCCGCTCAAAACTGTCCTGATCACACGCCATATCCCTTTCAAAGACGTGTTCAAACATCTGTCACAAAAACGAATTGTTTCTGCTGTCACAACAGTTGATTCATGGCTCAAAAAACAAATGCCTTCAAAGCGCAAGGGCTCATGGGCTCTTTGCGGGCTCAACCCGCATGCAGGCGACAATGGCCTGTTGGGCAAAGAAGAAAAACAATTTATTGCCCCGGCCATTAAATCCCTGCGCTCGTCCGGGTTAAAAATTGAAGGGCCTGTACCGGCTGACGCGGCCTGGGCCAGGCATGCTGCCGGCCAATATGACATTGTGGCATGTCTTTACCATGATCAAGGCATGATCCCGCTGAAAACCATGCATCCGTATTCAGTGGTCAACATCACAGCCGGCCTTCCTTTTGTCCGCACATCACCTGGCCATGGAACAGCTTTTGACTTGGCCAAAAGCAAACGCCCCTATGCCCAAGCAGACACCACCGCCACAATACAAGCTGCCTTATCAGCCATCAAATTGTCCGTCAAAAACAAGGTTTAACCTCAATGTGGTTTAGATAAGCCTGATTTTTGTAATTGCTCCATTTATGGAGCGCTTTTAACGCATTTATTTGTTTTAAAGAGCCCGATAAATCGGGCAACT
>JANQER010000280.1 GCA_028278255.1 Elusimicrobiota bacterium
TTTTATGTGTAATTGCCCAATTTATTGGGCGTTTTTAAGAATTTTTTACAGATCATATCTAAATACGCCCGATAAATCGGGCAATTACAGAGACCTGAGTAGTCACAATAATTTTCAATCACTCACCAGAAATCTATGGTTTTGATTCATCAATAATGGGTCCCAATACATAGCCGCCGGCGAAAGTTAACACAGTGCCGATGATCACCAGCCAGCTCCAGCCAATGGGAACAATCTTCAGCTCTGACAGAGCCAAAAGAACAGACATGGCCGCAGCGCTGCCTGTCATGGCCCAAAAATTCGCCCAATTGCCCTTCTTTTGCGTCAAAAGACCCAAAAGAAAAACACCCAAAAGCGAACCAAAAGTCACGCTCCACACTTTAAATGCCAGCCAAAGGATCTTGTCCATAAAACTGGTTAAATAAGCAATCACAGCCAATATCACGCCAAAAACAACTATCCCAATTCGAGACACATACAAACAATGCTTTTCAACGTCGCAGGATCGGGCCTCGTGACTGAGCCAAGGGAGGCGAATAAATGGTTGAAAACAGTTCCCCTCCTTCAAAAAAACAGGTCTATAAATATCTGTCACAAAGGATGCTGACAAAGACGCCAAAGGAGAATCAATGCTCGCCAGCACAATGGCAGACAACATCACGCCTTTCAAAAAAGCAGGCATCACATGACCGATAAAATGCGGAAAAATCTTATCCAATTTTTCAGGGAGAGGCAGTCCGGGATTCTGCGCATAAAACACAAAAAGCAGCACGCCAATACACAAATGAATCACCACCACTGAAAAACCAATCGGAATCGTCATGGCAATACTTTTTTGACTGTCCTGCCTGGTTTCAACAGTCAACAAACGCTGCATAAAATCCTGATCTGTACCAAAAGCCGCCAAAGAAATAAAAAAACCATTTAAAACCGCCAGCCAAACAATATTGGGGTCACGAAACAGCGCTTTCCAAAACCCCGCTTCCGAAAAAGAAGGCCCCCAATTCATCACCTTTAGTTTCCCGGCTTCCCCTGCCACCTGCCAGACAGCGCTGAAGCCCCCTTCAATATTCATGAACAGAAAAACCAAAGTGGCCACACCACCGCCGATAAACACCAGCGCCTGAACCACATTGGTCCAAATAACAGCTTTGATTCCCCCCAAAGAGATATACAGGATGCCCACCAACATAAACAAAACAATCACAGGCACAATGTGCCAGCCAAACAAAACAGACATAGCCAGACAAGCCGCCATCAAACGAACACCTGAGCCCAACAGCCGCGTCACAAAGAAAAAAAATGTCCCAGTGACTTGTGTCAGAAACCCAAAACGAGCCCCCAAAAATTGATAGATGGTTGTACACTTAAACTTATAAAAGGTCGGAATAAACAAGGACCCAATCACCAGCCGTGCCGCTGCTGAACCAATAAAAAATTGCAA
>JANQER010000376.1 GCA_028278255.1 Elusimicrobiota bacterium
TTGTAATTGCCCAATTTATTGGGCGCTTTTGATGCTTTTAAATGATTTAAAGAGCCCGATGAATCGGGCAACTACAGTTTTTCACCGGAAACTAATTACAGTTTATATAAACAATATGAATATCCATGAAATGACAGCCATTGAAATCGCCAAACAGATCCGGGAGAGGAAAATCTCTTCCCGGGAAGTGGTGCGTTCTTTTTTAGACCGCATCCAAGCCTTGGATAAAGACATAAAAGCGTTTGTGAGTGTGCGTGAGAAGGATGTCCTCTCAGAAGCAAAAGCCATGGATGACAAGATTGCCTGTGGAGAAAAAACAGGGCCTTTGGCCGGTGTGCCAGTGGCCATAAAAGACAATTTATGTATATCCGGAACAAAAACAACCTGTTCTTCAAAGATTTTAGAAAACTTTACAGCCAACTATGATGCCACGGTGATTAAAAAGCTGCGTGATGCCGGGGCTTTGTTTATTGGTAAAACCAATTTGGATGAATTTGCCATGGGATCGTCCACTGAGAATTCCGCGTTTTTCACCACGCGCAATCCGTGGCACCAAGACCATGTCCCAGGCGGGTCATCCGGAGGAAGTGCGGCAGCTGTGGCAGCGCGTCTGGCCCCTTTGGCTGTGGGGTCTGACACCGGGGGATCTATCCGTCAGCCGGCTTCTTTTTGCGGGGTGGTGGGATTTAAGCCTGCCTATGGCTGTGTGTCTCGTTTTGGGTTGGTGGCTTTTGCCTCTTCATTGGATCAAATCGGCCCTTTGTCCGGGAATGTGACTGATGCCGCGGCTTTGCTTCAGGTCATGGCTGGATATGATGAAAAGGATTCCACTTCAGTGAACCGGCCTGTACCGGATTTGTTGGCTGGATTGTCCAAAGGGATCAAGGGATTACGCGTGGGGCTGCCGAAAGAATTTTTTGTCAAGGGAATGGACCCTGAAGTGGAAAAATCCGTGAGAGAGGCTGTTCAGGTTTTTAAGTCTTTGGGCGCGTCAGTCACAGAGGTGTCTTTGCCCGGCACGGAATCCGCTTTGTCTGTGTATTATGTGCTGGCCCCTTCAGAAGCCAGCGCCAATCTTGCACGCTTTGACGGTGTAAGGTACGGGTATCGGTCCTCAAAAGCTGAAAATCTTTTACAGCAGTATGAGTTCTCACGGGATGAAGGTTTTGGACCAGAAGTCAAGCGCCGCATTATGCTGGGCACATATGCTTTGTCCTCAGGGTATTATGATGCTTATTATTTAAAGGCACAGAAGGTCAGGACCCTTATTCGGCAGGAATTTGACCATGTGTTTGAAAAGGTGGATATTCTGCTCACTCCCACTTCTCCCACAACAGCTTTTCGAAAAGGGGAAAAAACAAATGATCCCATTCAGATGTATTTGTCTGATATCTTTACCATTTCCTGCAGCTTGGCAGGTCTGCCTGGGATTTCTTTGCCATGCGGATTTTCTCAAAAAGGACTGCCTGTGGGTCTTCAGTTAATAGGGCGCGCTTTTGAAGAAGAAACAGTTTTGTCTGCGGCAGCTGCGTATGAACGGGAAACAGACTACAATAAAACACCAAAATTATGAAAATTCTAAATTCTAAATCCTAAACAAAAAAGAAAAAAGACAAATTCAAAAATGGTTTAGAAAATTGATTTTTTGTATTTTGGAATTTTGTTGTTGTTTGATTATTGTGGTTTGGTTATTGGTTTTATTTGGTTATTGTTTCTTGGAATTTGGTTGTTTCCGGTTTGTCCGGGTTAGGATTTAGAGTTTCGGATTTAGGATTTTTAATGAGGATACATTGATGGCCAATAAATTCACCAGATCGTTTAAACAATATTTTTTAACGGGTCTTTTTGTGATGATTCCTGTGGTCTTGAGCGTTTTTACCGTGGGATGGTTTGTGAATGCGCTGGATCGTATGTTTGGGGGACTGATTGAGGGGTTGTTCGGGTTCCGTGTTCCGGGGTTGGGAATTTTTTTGGCTGTGATTGTTTTGGTGGCTGTGGGCATGCTTTTGTCCACCAATATCATGGCGCAAAACATTTTTGATTTTTTTGAGGACTTGCTTTTGCGGGTGCCAGGTTTAAGTATGGTGTATAAAACCGTGAAAGCCCTGACGGATGCCTTTTCACCGCAAAATCAAAAGTCTTTTCGCGGCGTGGCTTTGGTGGATTATCCTTGTCAAGGATCATTGTCGATTGGGTTTATCACAGGACAGGTCGATATGTACCTGGAGGGGGGAGGAACTGAAAAACATTTGTCCGTGTATGTGCCCACCAATCATTTGTATTTGGGCAACACCATTATACTGCCGGAGAGCAAAGTGATGATGACCGGGCTGACGGTGCAGCAGGGCATACAAATTATTATTTCCAGCGGCGCAGGCCTGCCGGACCAGTTGCCTTTGCGGAAATCATGAGCAAGCCGTAAATGCAAAATGCAAATATTCAAATAAGAAATATTTGAATTGGTGTTTGAGGTGACTGCTCAGGTCTCTGTAATTGCCCGATTTATCGGGCGTATTTAGATATGATCTGTAAAAAATTCTTAAAAACGCCCAATAAATTGGGCAATTACACATAAAA
>JANQER010000033.1 GCA_028278255.1 Elusimicrobiota bacterium
GAACTCAGGGTGTACATCAACACCACAGCCACTGCCAACACAGCGCCCACAGCCCCCTGGAACCCGCAAACAGGCGCTGCTTATGGCCTTCAATGTGACACATCCTACTATTATGAAGTCAGAACCATAGATGCAGGACTGGAACCCAGCGCTGCCAGCGCTGAACAAATCCTTTGGACCGGTGTGGCGCCGTCTTCTGCCACAGATTTCTCAGCCGGGCCAAGCGGGAACCAAATCCAGCTCACCTGGTCTTCAGCCGGTGATGACCAAAACCGGGGGAACCTCACAGGCAATTACCGCATTCAATATTCCACAGAACCCTCAACCCCCTGGAGCACCACCATCACGCCGCCAGCGGCTTTTACTGTGATGATTGCCACATCCAACCAAGCCCCGGGCTCTTCACAAAACTATTTTATCTCTGGATTGGATGAAGGCACTGTATACCATTTCCGCCTTTGGTCACAAGACGATGTGGGCTTGTGGGCAGAGATCTCCAATTCAACCTCTGCTTCCTATGCTGTGCCGCCGGCAGCCACAGCTGACTTTCTGGCCGCGCCAAATGCCGCACCCGGTCAAATGGATTTGTCCTGGTCCTCAGCCGGGGATGACGGCATGCTTGGCAATTTATCAGGCGTGTACCGCATTCAATTTTCCACTGACCCGGCCACACCCTGGAGCACCACTATCACGCCCATTGGCGCATACACCATTATTATCAGCACCAGCAACCAAGCGCCTGGTTCTGCGCAAAACGTATCCCTGACCACTCTGAAGGAATCTGAAACCTATCACTTTCGATTGTGGTCACAGGATGAAGTGGGGGCCTATTCTCCTATTTCCAATGCCACATCAGCCACCACCAATGGCATTGCGCCTGATGACACTTTGGATTTTGCTGCCACTGCCGGCGCGCAAGAAGGACAAGTGGATCTGACTTGGACTTCAGCCGGGGATGATGGCATTGTGGGCAATCTCACAGGCAATTATAGGATCCAGTATTCCACTGATTCGGGTATTGCCTGGAGCACCAGCACCACGCCCACCGGCGCTTACACCATTATGATTGCCACGTCCAATCAGGCGCCTTTGTCAAATCAAGCTTATTCTATTTTTGGTTTGGACGGCAAGGTCACTTACCATTTTCGTCTCTGGACGCAGGATGAAAGTGATCTTTGGTCAACAATATCCAATGCCACTTCAGCCTTGGTCAATGGCACAGAGCCTTCAGCCACAGCAGATTTTACAGCCACACAAAGCGCCACGCCCGGACAGATTGATCTGACCTGGAGCTCTGCCGGGGATGACGGGGCTGCGGGAAACCTGACAGGCAACTATCGCATTCAGTATTCCACTGATTCTGGTATTGCTTGGAGCACCAGCACCACACCTGCTGGCGCTTATACTGTGATGATTGCCACATCCAATCAAACACCAGGATCCACACAGAATTATTTTATTGGCGGATTAATGGAAGCCACCACTTATTATTTTCGGTTATGGTCGCAGGATGATGTGAATTTGTGGTCTGTGATTTCCAATTCCACATCCGCTCTTCCCCAGCCCATTCCGCCCGGCATCACAACAGATTTGACTGCAGTGCCTGGTTCAGTGGTGGGCGCCATTGACTTATCATGGAGCTCTGCCGGTGATGACGGGTCCACAGGCAATCTGACTGGCAATTATCGCATTCAATACTCCACTGAATCCACCACTTCCTGGAGCACCACCATTACGCCGCCGGCTGCTTTTACTGTGACCATTTCCACCACTGACGAAACACCCGGTGATGCTCAGTATTATCAGCAAACAGGTCTGACCCCGGCAGCCACTTATTATTTTGTGATCTGGACGCAGGATGATCTGAACCTTTGGTCTATTATTTCCCCCATGACAAATGCCATGGCTGCCAGCGGCACTGTGCCTGGGGCTGTCACTGATTTGGCAGCGGCTCTGCCCAATGGAGACGGGCAGTTGATTCTCACCTGGACTTCTCCGGCCAACATCACAGCCGGCACAAACCCGGGATATGATATTCGCTGGTCACTTTCTCCGATTGTCACGGAATTTGATTTTGCAGGCGCCACACCGCTCACAGGCGAACCCACGCCCACTGGGCCTGGTAATCCGGAAAACATGTTTGTCTCAAATGCGCCGCCGGATCAAACCGTTTATTTTGCCATCAAAGGATTTCATGACACTGCCACAGGGCCTTTGGACACATCAGCGCCTGAACCCAGTGTGATTCCCAATCCTTTTGATCAAACACAAATTGAAGTGGCAGGCGCCAATAATGGATTGGAAGACGGGGATGTGGTGTGGGGTGACATTGACGGTGATGGGTTGGATGATTTGATTGCTGTGGGCATTGACAACACCGCCACACGGCGTTTGCGGGTGTACCGCAGTGACGGGAGCGGGGGGTTTGATCCGCCCTACAATCTCCCTGGCCTTAGGAACGGGAATGTGGATGTGGGTGATTTTAACGGAGACAGCAAGCTGGATGTGCTGGTCAGCGGCAATGATGCGGCCACCAACAGACAGCTGCGCATTCACACCAACACCAGCACACCTGGCACCATAAGCTTTGGCGCTACCGTGCATGTGCCGGGTGCTGCGAATCAAGGGTTTGATTTCAAATGCGGTTTGGCTTTTGTGGACATTGATTCTGACGGTGATTTGGACGTGGCAGCCTGCGGCGACCAAGGCGCGGCTGGGAATGCTGAACTCTACTTGTATCACAATCAAGGTGACACCACTTTCACAGGCCCCACGGATGTCACAGTGGGCACAAACTTTTATAGATGGGGTGACTTGACCATTGGCGATATTGACAAAAACGGCAGGCCTGACATTATTGCCATGGGTTACAACAATGGCAATGCTGTGAGGCAGCTGGCGGTGTATTACAACCAAGACGGCACAAACTTCACGCAGACTATTGTACCGGGCGGATTGTCCTCAGGGGCTTTGGACACTGGGGATTATGACAGTGATGGAGATATTGACCTCTTGATACAAGGCTGGAATGGAAACAGACAAATCCAAACTTTTGACAACACCGCCGGCACATTGGCCTTTGGCACAAATGTGCCTGGCGCAGCCAACATAGGGCTCAACCGCGGTGAAGTGGCTTGGGGCGACTATGACAATGACGGGGACATTGATGCTTTTGCCCACGGATCAAACGGCGTCATTGGGGAAATCCGGCTGTATCCAAGTGATGGTGTTGGCGGTTTTGGCGCACTGGTCAATGTAGATGCTGTTAACAGCGGACTGCTGAATGAAGGCGCCATCAGCTTAGGCGATTTTGACAATGACGGCGACCAGGACGTGGCTGTGAGCGGCAGTGACGGCACCAGTCCGCAGCTCCGCGTG
>JANQER010000056.1 GCA_028278255.1 Elusimicrobiota bacterium
ATATCCTTTTGATTCTCCTTCATCCGGCCCGCATAATCCTTGAGAGATGTCACTTCCCCGGGTTTTTGCGAAGAAGATTCAAACCGCATCAGATCAATCAATCTGTCACGATTTTCAAAATCCACATCAATCCCTCGTTTAAAAAGCGGGCCAAAAGCTTTGGAAAAAGCAATGAACTTTTCTGTTTCTTTTTCAGCCATGTTGGCAAGCCAATCAATGATTTTGGACGTGATCACCCCGCGGATCTTGTCAATCACCGGGGAAGACTGAATGGTCTCTCTGGACACATTCAATGACAAGCCGCTGGCATCCACCACCCCGCGTACAAAATGAAGATATTCCGGCAGTAATTTTTTGCAGTCATCCATGATCATGACTTTGTTGGAATAAAGCTGCAATGTTTTGTGCTGGTTAAAGCGAATCAAGTCAAAAGGCGCTTTTTTGGGCAAAAACAACAAGGCTTTGAATTCAACAGCTGTGGTTTCCACGGACATTTGCAAATGGTCCATAGGATCATCAAAATCATTGGCTATGAATTTATAAAACTCATTTCTCTCTGATTCCTTGACATCGCTTTCTTTCTGCCGCCAAATGGCTTTGACCGTATTGATTTTTTCCTGTCCCACAAAAATAGGGAAATCAACGAAATTCGAATATTTGCGAATGGTGTCTTTGATTTTATATTCCCGGGCAAATTCTTTGGCTGTGTCTTTGAGCTTAAAAGAAATTTTTGTGCCGCGGTCAGGTTTGTCAATTTCTTCAATGGAGTATTTCTCTTCTCCGGAAGACACCCAGCGCAGTCCTTTGGCGTCTTTTTCAGCAAAACGGGTCTCAATGGTGACTTGATCCGTCACCATAAACACAGAATAAAACCCCACCCCAAACTGGCCGATCAAGCCTGAGGCATCCTTGTTTTGCTCTTTAAAATTCTTCAAGAATTCCAAAGTGCCGGACCGCGCCACAGTGCCGATGCACGCCACCAAATCATCCTGCGTCATGCCAATGCCATTGTCTTCAATGGAAAATGTCTGCTCTTTTTCATTCAGTTCGATTTTGATCTGCGGGTCTTTGTCTTTATCCACCAAGGAATCATCCGTCAATTCCCGAAAACGTACTTTGCTCAGCGCATCCGCTGCATTGGAAATCAATTCCCTTAAAAACACTTCAGGATGCGTATAAAGTGAATGAATGATCAAATGAAGCAGCTGTTTAATTTCTGCTTTGTATTCAAATGTTTGTTTTTTTTCTGTTTTAGCCGTCATATTCTTCTCCTATTCATGTTTTTATGATGTCACAAATCAAAACCAGTCATATCTCTCCCTTTTTTCATTCAGGAGAAAAACAGTCAGTGATGACTTGTGTGATGTGTTTAAAATGTATGTCTGTGGTGAGAATCTTTAAACCATGCTGCATGGCGCTGGCAGCAATCCAAATATCATTGGTGGGGATGGGGTTCCCGTTTTCCCACAAAAAATTCAGAATAACAGCATATCTTTCTGCTGTTTCTTCATTCATATCAAGAATTTTGACGCGCGGGGATGAAAGAAAAAGACCCAGTCCTTCCTGATTCTTTTTGTGTCTGACTCCCTTTAAAAAGCCTGCTTGAAGCTCTCCTAAAACAACAGGGGTCATACAAATCTCATCTGCCTCTTGCAGCTTTAATTTTATCCCTGAATGGTTCCTCATAAAAGCAGAATAAGCAGATGTGTCCAGAATCAAGCGGCTCATGACCAAAGATCTTTGTCAATTTGGCGCTGCTTAGACAAATGTCTATCAAATTGACTTGCCTCCTCTTTTGTCCATGTGCCTGCCAATGCATCAAGATCATGGTGAAGCGTCTTTTTTTTCTGTTTTTCCCCTATTGTTTCTGCCAAAATTTTAATAACAGCCTGGTTCAAGCTTATATGCATATTGGCCGCCTTTTTTTGAATCAATTTTGACAGCTCGTAAGGGATATTTCTAAGGGTTAAAGCTTTCATGCGGACCTCTCTGTAAATGAATCATTTTTTGCATCACCATGATTCTATTATAGCATCACATTTAAAAACATTCAAGGGACTGCTGCGAAATACTTTTTTCCTTCAAAGCCCCTCTCCTGTCTTCGACGGGCTTCACGAAGTGAAGGGTGAGGGCCTCAATAGGCTATTTCGCAACTGCCCCTTCAAGTCTTTACATCTTTGTCGCAACAGACGGGTCAATGGTGTGAATTTTTTCGGATTTTCCGAATTTAATTAAGTTTTTATCACAGACAACAAAAGCATTTATTTTATCCCTCATAACTGACACGGAAGCCGCCTGAACAGCGTCCAATGTTTTTAATTGATGACTGTCCAGTAACCTGGCAGCTGCCTCTTCAATGACATCATTAAATTTAACAATAGTATAATAGTCGAAATCTGTCATCATTTCTTTCTTCATACGACTATAATCCGACGCACTGATCAACTTGTCCTGTAACAATCTTTTAATAACTGAAAAACATTCGATTTTTGTCAGGCTTGCCACATAGATGATGTCAGCTTTATCCATCAAAACTTCAATAGTTTCGCTTCCTCTTTCCTGGATGTATTTTTTTATCAAAGCTGATGTGTCCATAAAATAGTTCATCTTAAACTATCTCCGTTATTCTTTTGCCCTTGGGACTGCTGCGCAATGCTTTTTTCCTTCAAAGCCCCTCTCCTGTCTCCGACCGGAGGGCTTCACGAAGTGAAGGGTGAGGACCTCAATAGGCTATTTCGCAACTGCCCCCCCTTTGCTTTATTGCTCGTTTCTTTCCTTCATAATATAGCTTAAACTGTCTATATTGTTCTTCACCCTGATTTTTTCAAACTTTCTTTTCCAGCCGCCCGTCACATTCGCGTCAAAAGGCAAAAGCTGCGCAATGGGCTTGCCCTGCCTCACAATGATAAAAGCATGTCCGTTTTTAACTTCATCAAAATAAGCTTTTGAATGGTCTCTAAACTCTGTATATTGCAAATAAGTCATAAAACCCTCCCTGACAAAAACATTATTCTGACATTATTATGACAGATTCTGGTGCTTTTGTCAAGGGCAATGCTTTTTGAACCCCAGCCGGATCCAGACAGGGCATAAACAAAGGCCCACAATAATATTGGCCGTGATCCAGGTTTTGGGCCAAGGAAAGATCACAGGCGGCGGGCTTCCCACCAAAAGCGAACCAATGCCCACCAGCAGACAAAAAACAGACAACCCGGCCAAAACAGCGGCTGCCAAAGAAAAACACAGTTTTTTGGGGCCTTGGTCACTGGGTTCCCCTGCCAGCACAGCTATGGGTTTCCAAAAACCAATGGGATGGACTTTTCGATAAAAAGCCATAAGTTTTTCTTTGCTTTCAGGCCCTGCCAAAAAAACAGCGCATAAAACACCGGCCGCGGAAATAAACGCAATCAAAAGCAGCCGAAGAGCCCCGTCCTGCACCCATAAAATAAGAAAAGGCGCTGCCACCGCAGACGCCAGAACAGCTGTAATTTCCGCCCAGGCATTGATCCGCCACCACAACCACCGCAAAATCAGCACAAGCCCCATGCCAGCGCCCAAAAGCAGGCTTGTTTGCCAGGCATGGTTAATGGAAGACAACCGCGTCATAATAAACAAGGCAATCACAATCAAAAATAAATTTGACATCCTGGCCACCCAAACCAAAGAACGTCCGCTGGGATGTTTTTTGAGCCAGGCTTCGCAAATAATCCGTTTATAAATATCATTGGCCCAATAAGAAGCGCCCCAATTGATATGTGTGTCCACAGTGGATGCCAAGGCTGCCAGCATGCCGGTCAGCATCAAGCCCTTTAATCCCACAGGCAGCAGTTCGGAAATCCCCTTCACAAAAGTTCCCTCTCTATCAGCCCTGAGCGCCTCACCCGTTAAAGACACATCCGGCGGAAAAAGAATCAGCAGCCCCACGCCCAAAGGCAGCCACAACCAGCTCCGAATCAAAATCTGTGTGCCTGTGAAAACAAGAGCCGCGATCTTGGCCTGTTTCTCATCCTGGCAAGCCATGGTGCGCTGCGCCAAATAACCAGTGCCGTCTGCATTCAACTGAATGAGCCATTGCAGAGCAAACAAAGCCAAAAGCGAAAAAGAAACACCTTTGGCCTGGTCCGGAGTAAAAGCCAAAATTTGAGAGGATTTTATATTGTCCGGCCCGCCGGCAGCATATAACGCATGAAGTTTATCAGCCAGAGCACTGAATCCCCCCACATGAGAGACCACAATCAAAGTAAAAACCAGCGTGGCTGTTAACATCACAATGATTTGGCCAATGTCTGTGGCCACAACCCCGCGCAACCCGCCCGTGGCTGAATAAAAAGTCGTGACCAAAAGAATGGCCAAAAGAGAAATGAAATTATTTGCAGATAAAACCCACACTTGTGGATCTTGGAAAGAACAATCCGTGATTTTTAAACCCAATGATTTCACACAAAACATCACAGGCTCAAAAACACCGGCCGGCAGCCATTGGTTCCAAAGCAAAAAAGGTTCAGCAATTTTGGCTGCAGCAAAAAACACCCATGCCAAAACAACGCAATTAAAGATTGTGCCGAAATAGACCGCCTTAAACCCCCGCAAAAAAAGCGCGGCCTTTCCGCTGTAACGAATTTCCGTGAGTTCAGCATCTGTGGTCACTTCAGCCCGGCGCCAGGAAGCAGACAAAACAAATCCCATCATCAGAAAGGCCAAGGCATAAATCCAGAGCTGCCACAAACCAAAAATACCAGACACAGCCATAATCCCCATGACCAAAAGCGGGGTATCAGCTGCAAACTGCGTGGCTGCCATGCTCAGCCCGGCTTTCCATCCAGGCAAAGACCGCCCTGCCAAAAAATACTCCTGAAGGTCCCGCGACGCAGCTTTCCTGTTCCGCCAACCCACATAAACGGAAAACACCACAAACCCCAACACAATCAAAAAATCAAAAACAGACATAAAAATAACCCTAACCCCCCCTGCTTCTCCTCTTTCTGTCCCTAATAGCGAAGATTATTAGTAACCACTCAGGTGGTCTTTTGTTTTTCTGTAATTGCCGCTATGTGAATGTCAAACTGTCAAAGTGCGTTCATGTTTTCGTAATTGCCCAATTTATTGGGCATTTGTATTTCTGTAATTGCCCAATTCATTGGGCGTTTGTGTTCCTGTAATTGCCCAATTTATTGGGCGTTTTTCATAAGACATTAAATAAATAATTTCTAAAAGCGCCCAATAAATTGGGCAATTACAGAAACCTGAGCAGTGACGATTATTTTTTGATTGTCCGCACACCAGGGAGAGAGGCTTCTGTGACGTGAGGCGGGCGATTGAAAACTTTGGTGTAAACTGAGTTGTACTGGTCTTTGCCGCTGATCAGGCCCAGGGTCATGGGCATGACTTTTTTAGCTGATTGCGCCATGCTTCTGGCCACGTTTTGAATGTCCCACTGGGCATGCGCATCTTCGCGCAAACGCGCCACATGATAAAGCTCGCGTGCATTGACGCGCATCAATACCCGGCGTTTGTGCGCGTTCAACAAAACATAGGGCGCAATCAAAGGCTTTTCTTTTTTCATGTCCTCATACACGGCTTCGCTTTTTTCAGCGATTTCCTTAAAGTAATTTTCCATACCGATCTCTTTAATATTTTCAGGAATGGTCAGCCCCAGGCTGGGATCATATTTTTGCGTGGTAATGGTGGACATGCGGTGCCGTTTCAGCTGGCCAAAACAAGCGGATGACAGCACAATATTATAAGTCAAATTCACATACTCAAATTCTCTGAACATAGAATCATAAAACTGCATGTTCTGCCATGCGGTTTTAAAAATGTCCATTTTCTTATTCTTGCTGAGCTTTTTCACCAAAGACAAGCACTGTTTATAGGGCAAAGCACAGGAACTGTGCATCAAAGAAGCGGCCACAATGTCATCTGCATTTTTCGTGTAATCCAGCAATTCCACTGACTTCACAGGTCCCTGGGGTTTTGTTTTTTTCACCAGCCGGCGCGTCAATTCTTCCAATTGCAAATGCGTTTTCTCATCACGGTCATTGGCCTGATGAAACAGCACCACAGAAGGCGCAATCTCGGCAATATGTTCATAAATGGCTCTGCCAAGAGTCTTGACCTCTTCCAATGGATGCGATGCAAACCGGCGCAAAACAAGCTCCAGGTTCCGCGCATTCACTGTCATGCCTGCTTGTGACTCAGTGGCCAAAGCCGTGACATACCGGGCATCTTCCTTGGCCCAGCCTTCCAAAAGATTGTGCTTTTTCGGGTCTGCGGCCAGGTCCGCATGCTTTTGGAACACATGGGCTTTTAATTTCTCAAACAGCTCAAAATACGCTTTGTTCTGTTCGGCAATGATATTTTTGAATTGTTTCTCGAATCGTGTGTAATGAATTTCCTGCGGCATCACAAAATCCTTGTCCAAAGTGATGTACCGCTGTGATTTTTCCGTGTAAGAGCACAAACGAAACTTTTCCAACTCCTCCATGGCCAGCCTGGACACCCCGACAATATCCAGATTAAACACGGCATGCTCAGCCACAGAATGATGCCCCATCTTAAAAATAATGGTTTGATTGGATTTGCGGGTCCTTTCCACCTCATTGCGCGCATCCTGACGAATCTCTTGAATGGCTCTGGGGTCCCGGCTGATGCGCGCATAAGCCGCTGACAGCACCTCAGGCGTCACATCCGCGCGTTTGCCGGCTTTATCTTGGAGTTCCTTTAAAACTGTTGTATCAACATTGTAACCAGCTAAAAATACCTTCATAAAACCTTCTCCTTTTCATCTATAAATTTATTATAGCATTTCTTTTTGAAACACAAATATCAAAATAAAGTTAATGATTTGTCTCCTTCTTGCTTGTCCACGCCCTTCTTTCTAAAGCCTCATCACAAAAGCATGCAATAAATACTGCTCAGGAGTCCGACATAAGACTTCGTAGCGAAAATTCGGACACACTCCTCAGGGCTTGTGTGCGCCACGGCTTTTCTTTTGATATCAAAGCGATATTGCTTGAATATCAATCAGTTCAGCAATTTAATTAAAGCATTTTATTAAATTATTCAACAATCTTAATCTGGCTGGCTTTTTGGAGAATGATCTCTGGTTTGCCCTCATGGTCTTTGACCAAACCAGTCACATGAACTGTTTTATTGAGATAAACTTTCTCAGGGGGCCTGGGAAATGAATAAAAATCATAGGAAAAAATCACAGCGGTAAAATACTTTTTCCAATTGTTGTGAAAATTCAGGAAACAGGCTTTGCCAGAGTTATGGGTTTTCACTATCTTGCCTTTGACAGTCACCCATTCGCCAATATAATCCCCGGCATCTTCCCAGGAAATAATCTTTGCGGCTTTTGGCTCCTTTTCAGGCGCCATCTGAACACTGCCTGTCTTGTGACACCCCCGCTGTTCAAAAAAACGCTTCAAATCCTTGGGGCTATACTCATGCACTGCCAAGCGATAAGCGTCCAGCTCGGACATTAATTTTTCCGACGGGATCCGCAAGCACGCATAATCTCCTGCCTGCACGCCCCACAAACGATTGGCCATTTCAAAAACAGTAAAAGAAGCATGCGGATGCTCTTGCAGCCAATCGTATTCAGCCAAACCGTTTCTTGCCCACAAACCTATTCCCTTTTGCCTGGCCTCAGCCTCAAGCTTTACAAACTCCTGCATATGCCTAAAAGGAAACCGCGTATAAGCAACAGCATACCCTTGTTTAATCAGCTCTGCATTGAGCATACGCCCGTCTTTTAGATAAACATAAGCCAATGTGCGGTTATATTTGTCTTTTCTCTCCTCATCAAACTCCAAAGCTACAATTTTACGTATAACCAGTTTTTTCACAAATTCAGCAGCTTCTTTTCCCATAAACTGGCCAGGCTTGGTGGGATGGGATGTTTCAGGCGTGTCCACCCCAATTAACCGCACAGCCCCCACCCTGCTCACAAAAAGCGTGTCCCCATCAGCCACGCCCTGCACTTGGCCAGAATATCCTGCTTGCAAGGCGCTGGTGCACCCCAAAACACCCCAAAAAACACCAATGAAAAGCCGCGTTATTGATTTTTTCATAAAAATAGCATACAAAAAAAACACATTGAAAATAAGAGAAAAAATAAATATAATCATCTAGACAGTCTAGACAGATTGTATGTTTTTTGGTTTGGTTATTGTTTATTGGAATTTATTTGTACCTTGTGTCTTGGAATTTGGTTATTTTAATTAGGGAGCCAACATGGAACCAATCTGGTCTCTGCAGGACGCCAAAAACAAATTCAGTGAAGTAGTGGAAAGAGCCATACACCATGGCCCTCAAAAAGTGTCGCGCCGCAATATCCCGGCAGTGGTTGTCTTGTCCTTTCATGACTATGACACCCTGCGGCACAAAAACAAGCACTTGGGCGACTTTTTTCTCAAAAGCCCCCTCCATGCCACACCATTGAACATGGACAGATCCAAAAACATGCCCAGACAAATATAAGCGGTCGTAATTGCCCAATTTATTGGGCGCTTTTAAAAATTTTTTACGGGACATCTCTGAAATACGCCCGATCAATCCAGCCATATCCGGCTTTAGACGGAGGGCAATGACAGAGACCTGAGCAGTTACAACCAATGACCAATAAAGCAAAAAGACAAACAAAATGAAATATTTACTCGATACCTGTGTGATATTTGAATTTACCCGGGAATACCCGTACCCTTCTCTTGTGGAATGGCTGAATCAGCAGGAGGAATCTGCTTTGCACTTAAGTGTGATTTCAATAGGAGAGATACAAAAAAGCCTGAGCCGCATGGGACACACAAAAAAAACACACAAAATACAAAAATGGCTGGATGACTCTTTGACAAAACGATTTGAAACCCGTCTTCTCCCCCTTAACAAAGACATTCTCACCACCTGGGGCAGAATCTCCACTTCCTGCGAAATAAAGGGCCATCCTTTGCATGTGATTGACGGCTTAATAGCTGCCACAGCTGTCCAGCATAACCTCACTATTGTCACCAGATACACATACGACTACAAACACCTAGGCCTCCCCATTCTTAATCCATGGGAAATGAAATAATACCCCTATCAATCACTCAAACTCTTCCTATCCTTTTGGTATTCTCTTTAATTCTCTCATGAATACCATTCATAAGCTTCTGAGACACACCACATTCTATGGCTTTAGACTTCCATTGTTTTAATGCTTCACATGTATTTTTAACAATTTCTTTCCACTCCTTAATGTCAAAATTCTCAGCCATTGCCTCAAAATCCTTTAACCCTGCGTTTCTTCTTTTTCCATTAATTGACATCAAATGCAAACCATTCTCCCCAGATGAATAGCCCAGATCATATGCCGGCGAAAGAGTCCAGTCTCCTTTTTTATTCATCAAGAAAGTAAAATTTTTGGCATGATCATCCTTATTATGCCCCAAATAATTAAACACCATTCTTCTATAAGCTTCAGACACCTGCCTGTGGTCCTTTGTTAAATCTGCCGTGGTTCTGAGAAGCACGCTGTAATCAGGCAAAGTTTCTCTGAAATTAATCCCCAGCAGACCAGCAAAGGTATGCGCATGAAGCCTGACGCCTTCTTTGAGAATGTCAAACCTTTCAATCGCAAAATAGGCCAAGGATTTATTAGATCCAGACAGCAAATAAACCGACGGGATATTAAGACCTGCTTTCCTGGCCAACTGTGAATAGACATATTCAATCCTCTGCCAATGATCTTGGTCTTTCATAGGCACCTTGAGAATAACAGGACACATATTCCTATCCCAAATGCCCCTTGAATAACGTATATGATCCAAATTGGACAAATCCAGATCCACCATAAATTTAGGCCTAGCCCCCCCAGCAGAACCCCC
>JANQER010000080.1 GCA_028278255.1 Elusimicrobiota bacterium
GTGCAAAAAAAACTCATCCAAAAATGCCTGCGCAGGAAAAAAATGGTTATCACAGCCACACAAATGCTTGAAAGCATGACAGAAAATCCCAGGCCCACACGTGCAGAAGTCACGGACGTGGCCAATGCCCTTTTGGACGGGTCTCAGTATCTCATGCTGTCCGGAGAAACCGCTGTGGGCAAATACCCGGTCAAAACAGTCCACATGATGAACCAAATCATTAAATACACGGAAAACAGTTGCAACCTTAAATAACCAAATTCCAAGCAACAATAACCAATGACCAAGGGACAATAATCAAACAACAGCCAAATTCCAAAACCCAATGACAATTCTTATCCTTTCCGGATTGATTCTCCCCATTTAATTCCTTTCGGGGACACAAGGGCGCGATAGGCAAGGACTTCCACGCCAGCATCTTGGGCGCGCCGAAGCGCAGCGGCATAAGCCGGGTCAATATGATCAGCGGTCTGAAAAACAATGCCGTCGCTTCTCTGAACCAAAAACAAAACAACCACTCTCTCGCCTCTTTGGATCAGCCGCGTCAATTCTTCCAGCCGGCGCGTGTCTTTTGGAGAAACAACTTCCGGGTAGTATATAATTTCTCCGCGCACATAAGTGGTGTTGATCACTTCCACAAAACACCGGCCAGGCATCCCTTCCAAAAGAAGGTCTATCCGGTTGTGATCATCATATTTCACATCTCGACGAATGTCTGAATAATTCATCAGTTCCGGTATCATGCCGTATTTCACAGCCATGGCTGTCAAGTTGTTGGGAATGCCTGCATTAATCCCCACCCACCCTTGGTCCATTTTGATCATTTCCCATATATAAGGATACCGACGGGAATCCGCGGGATGATAACTCAGCATCACCTGGCGGCCTGTCTCACAACAACTCTCCAAGCCGCCTTTATTGGGGCAATGCGCCACAAGTTTTTGACCGTCTTCGCAATGAATTTCAGCCAAAGAATTCTTATAGCGTTTAAACAAAACACCCCGCCGGAGAGGCGGAAAAAATTTTATTTCAACTTCCATATTTTCCTCAATTCTTCGTTAATGGAACGAACAGACTCCGAATCCAATGTTCTTGAGATCCGCCGGGAGCCGCCCGTCATGCCCGCAGAAAGGAACTGCGCGCACGACATCACGTGAACACCCCTGGCCCTTACCCAGCGCTGAATGGCCTTGTCATTGGTCACCATCACAGCCTCCCTGGGATTGCTCAATGCATCCACACGGTCCTTGAGAACCTTATCTGCGTCATGTCCGCAAGAAAAAACCACCTGCACAGCCCCATGAGGGAAAAAGGCGGCTGCACCCGGCCGCCCGTCAAACACAACCGTGACACGGTTGCGTGCGCTTCCCTGAGGTTTTTTCTCCTCAATAAATCTCAAAAGCTTCTCGCGCCTGACTCGTACAGTCCCGGCCGAAAAAAGATCTGAACAGTAAACCACATTGTACCCATCAACAAAATAATGCATACATATCCCCAAAAAATAAATGATACGAAGATTTGATGAAAACGTAAATGTGTTATTTTTTCATTTTTTGTCTGGAAATTTTTACCTTTTTACGGCATAATATAAGATAATATAGTCACTATAACTCAATAGTTCAGATGGAATAATTTAAGGAAACCATTGAAATCGCCTGAAAAAACAACATGAAAGACATCTCATTTGCCTCTCACCTGAGAACAGCCATTATGAACCAGCGGATTTATCCGGCTGGGAACCCGATTGTGGAACGATCTATCTCTCAAGCGCTTCAATCAATTGAATCCATCCTCACTCATTCCGACCGCACCACACTTACCACACGAGACGGCAAAGTGTTTCTCAAAAGCAAAGAAGTCCCGGATGCCAACGCATTGTCGCCTATTCTGGAAGAACACGGCATCCAAAGCCTGACCTTCTCCAAAGGCGTCACAAGCGGTGAAATCAATAAACTCGTTCTCCTTTTAAGCAAAAAAGGACTCAAAAACCAAAACCTAGCGGACTGGTTTCAACAGCAGGACATCACACACATTCATTTGGACAAAGTCACCATTGTTGAAATGATGGAAGGGCAAGTTCTGATTCAAAAGCTTGATATTCTTTTTGACCGGATTAACAATTTCCCGGAATTGGTCAGTTCATTAAGAGAAGCATACGACGCCATTGACACTCTTTCTGACGACAAACAGAAGACTGATGCCCAGGAGCACCTGGCCAAGCAGCTGTCCACGCTGGAACCCTCCCTGATCAAAGACATATTTGGAAATTCTCTCCCAAAACGCGTGGAAGAGTCTGGCCTGAGAACAGATGTTCTCAATGCCATGACGCAAGACAAGCTTCGTGATATTTTCAGTGAAATCGGCCAGTGGTACCGGCAGATCCGTTCACAATCGGCCTCTGACTTTGAGGTGGTGGAACATCTGAACAAACTCAAATCATTTTTAGGCAAACTGCTCAGTTCCCCGGCAAGCAAAAATGTGCCATTTTCCATCTACGAAGAACTTCTGAATCAGGGCCTATTGGAAAAAATACCGCCCGGGGTTCAAAAAGCGGATGAAGAAGAATCTATTTCGTCACAAGTGGACCATCTCCTTGAAAAGCCTGCTTCGGCCTTGCTGGAATTGCCAACGCGCGACAAATTGCCCATTATTCTCAAAAAACTATGCGCTGTGGGCCTGGATGAACTCATTCAAAAACTATTGTCAAAATTCCAAGACAATTTTCTTGAAGAAGCCTCCTTGCTCAGAGGCTTGGCAGCCAAAACATCCGTCCCCATTATGGAAAATCTGTGGGTCAATCACAAAGGGTACCTGGCCAATGACTTGTACGCAGCCCTGCTTAAATTGGCGGAACAAGAACGTCTCACAGATGTGTATAAAGATGTGATTGAAACCATTTCAAAAATGACAATCCATTTTTACATCAACCGTGAATTCAACAAAGCCATCCAGGCGCTATCCCTCATGCGCCGGCACAACAACCAACAAAACATTCATATCCCCAAGCAATCTGAACTGGCCGGACAAGCCATTAAAAAAGCGGCAGAGCAAACTATTGACCTATTGACAGAGGATTTTCTTTCCCAGGAAAAATCCGCCAAAGAAGCCTCAGGTGTTTTTTTGTCTCATTTGTCGGAAACAGCTGTCCCCTGCTTTATCGATATTGTCAAAAAATCAATTGACCCCAGAGAGCGGCGAATGGCCGTCAGTGCGCTCAAATACCATGAAGAAGAAGCCAAAACCGTTTTGGCGCAGGAATTCCACGTGGGCAATCCCACCACGGTTCTCCTCAATTTACTAAGCGTGATCAAAGAATTTCCCTCTTATATCTTTATCCCCATGCTTGAACCTTTCGTCCATTTCCCTGACGTTTTGTTGCGCACGGAAATCATTCGGCTCCTCTCGCACATTCAGGATGAAAATGCCACGGCGCTGATCCTGCAGTTCCTGGATGCCCGGGAAGAACCTGTGCAAATAGAAGCCATCCGCGCTGTGGGAGAAATCAAAAGCCGGGAAGCGCTCCCAAAGCTCATTGATTTTCTTCTGCAGGAATCCACGGCACGGCGGGAAGAAGCTTGCATTGCATTAGGCAAAATCAATGACACAAGGGCTGTTCATGCGCTTTTGCAGACACTGGAAATAAAAACCGGCCTTTTTAAAAAAACCGCCTGCGCAGAAGAAAGCGTCCGCATACGCGCTGCCTGGGCCTTGTCGCAGATGCAAAGCGCAGAAGCCAGAAATGCGCTGTCAAAATTTTCCCAGGACCCAAACCAACAAATTCAATCCATTGCGCGGCAGATCTCCGGCCTATGATAAAATTCTCACATCTCACAACCATTCTTTTATGGATTGTTTTGTGCTGGCCCCTGAGCAGCCCCGGGACATGCGCGGAACGTGCACACCCTTCTGCTGACATGGACACACTCATTCACAACGGGTTATATGACCTATACAATCTCAACTATGCCGATGCCAAAAAAAAATTCCAAAGGCTGAAAGAACTGTTCCCTTCTCATCCCATTGGGGCTTATGCGCTCACCACAGCCTATTGGTGGGAGCTGACAAATGACTATGATGAAGAAAATGATCTGATGGAAAAATTTTTTTTGGAAAGCGTTGATGAGACAATTGACATCTCCAAATCAGCCATTAAACAAAAAGACCTGGACGGGATGGCTCATATGTGCCTGGGGGGTGCGTTCGGGCTTAAAAGCCGCTGGCAAGCCATTCAAGGACATTGGTTCCGTGCTTACCGGAACGGGAAAAAAGCTTTTAAAGCGCAAAAAAAAGCCATTAAAATAAATCCCCGCATGTATGACGCTTATTTGGGCGTGGGCATATTTCATTATTACACAGCCACTCTTCCGGGCATTATCAAACTCCTTGCCAAGCTTATCTTTAACGGCAACAAAGAACAGGGTTTGCAAGAGATTCATCTGGCCATGGAAAAAGGCCAATTCTCCCGCACAGCCTCAAAACTTTTCTTAATCGGCATCTATCTCAACATAGAAAAAGAGCCTCTCAAGGCTTTGGCGCTGGTCAACCAGGGAAGACAAGAATTTCCGGAAAGCCCGTTTTTCCATTTCCTCAAAATCCTTGTATTGGAAAATGCGCAGCAATGGGACAACATGAGGCTTGAGGCCCGCCATTATCTTGAACAGATAGACAAGAATGCCCCATATTACAGCCAAAAACATATACACAGAGGCTATTATGCCCTGGCCAATTCTTACCTGGGCGAAGGCCGTGCAAAAGAAGCGCTCCCTTTATACCACCGCACAATCACTGATGTCAAGTTTGACGACCGGTGGATCAGCCTCACCCACTTGAACCGCGGCAAAACTTACGATATATTAAATGAGAGAGAAAAAGCCCTTCATGACTATAGAACAGTCCTTAAACGCCGGAATGTATGGGGACTGCATGGCAAAGCCAAAAAATTGATCAAAAAACAATATGTGCTGGAAATTGGAAATTAGAAATTGGAAATTGGACTATGACAATAAACATCACAAAAAAAGAAATCTGGGCCGCTGCCGTGTCATGCGCCACCTGCGCTTTGATGATTGGCACCATTTTGCACCTCAAGAAAACCGTCAGTTCCAGCTACAGATTATACACTGAAAAAATCACACGCTCCACGCAAGAACACGTTCAAGACACAATTGACAGCCATTCGCAGGGCCTTAAAAACATAACGCGTCTCTATGCCTCACTGCCAAAAGTCACGGACGCTGAATTTAAGACTTCAGCGGTCAGCGTGTTAAACAATAATGCCGGGCTTGTCGCTGTCAACTTTGTTGACCGGGACTTCATTGTTAAGCAAGTCTACCCATATGCACCTGGACAAAGCACAATCGGGCTCAATCTCAAAACCAGGCTTGATGTTCTCTCAGCCGCCAACAAAGCCATCAACACAAAAGACATCACAGCCACAAACCTGATAGACCTCGCTCAGGGCGGCAAAGGCATTCATCTGTATTCACCGATTTTCCGCGAGAACCGATGGATGGGGTTCATTGAGGGCACCCTCAAAATGCTTCATTTTTCTCAATTCTGTCTGGAAAAAGCCATTGACGCTCATTTTCGCTTTACTGTGATTGATGAAACAAGCGGCCGGGAAATACACACCACACTCCAGCCGCAATCCCGGCATTCTTTCATGTATGACACATACTTCACTATACGTGTCGGAGACCGCCTGTGGTGGATCATTCTTCACTCTCTCACACCCCCGCTTATCCTTGTCCCCATCATTCTT
>JANQER010000091.1 GCA_028278255.1 Elusimicrobiota bacterium
TGCTGATGCCTATGTGGTGGGAGAAACAGAAGACATAAGTGTTTATCCCAATGTGTTCAACAGAAACTATTGGCGGATTTCTGCTTTTGACGGCATAAACACCGGCATAATGGATGAAGATTTCAGAACGCCTGTGCTTGGCCAAGAACAAAGAAATCTGGCCAATCAAGAAGTCAAAATCACTTTAACAGACATTCAGCAACAATATATACAATCTTCTGCTTCTGTGCAGATCTGGGCGGAAAGCATCAATCCCCTGACAGGTGAAAAAGTGCGTCAAATGGGACCCAGCACTGTTTTGAGTTCTGCCAACACAGCACAAGGCACATTAACACTCCTTTATCAGCCAATCGCAGATGCTCAGGGTTTTGACCCAGCCAATGTGCAGCGTATTGGTTTGGCCATGGGTTCAAATGCAGAACTGGAGATTGGGGCCATTAAAATTCAAGAAGCCAAAATACAAGCCATAGGCGCCCAAGACACAGGCCCGGAAATCATAGAAAAACGCACACGTTTCCCCTCCGGCATGCAGACACCAGGCACATATTTTGATCCTGATGCGAACAAACAAAGGGAACGGTATTCCCGGCAAGATTTACTCATTGCGCTTGAGCAGAAGCAGATTGATGACGGTCCGATTTCTTTGAAACTGAGCCCCAAATACATTAGCCAGCCTGAATTTATTCTGGAGGAAATCAATTTCAATGAATTTGTTTATATGGCCCAGGAAGTTCAAGAATTCAATGCATTGGGAGATGAATGGGAATTGCCTGACGGACTGAATTTGAATGACGCGCGAATAGAAAAGTTAAAAGACCTCATGAAGCTGGCATCTTATTTAAGCGGTTATGCACAGTTTGGCTCAAGCGCTCAAATAGTTGAGAAATTGAATGCTTTAATCACCAGCGGCAGAGATCTTTGCCAGGAATGGGCCAGGTGGAATGATCTGCCAAGCCGCACCAACAAAGAATTTGAAACCAATGAACAAAAGCGTTTTGGCCATAACCGCGCTCTTTTGCAAAAAGACATTTTGGAAATCAGTGAGCTTTTGAAAAAGCCAGACGCTCAAAATGCTTTGATGCCTTATGGCTATACCATGACATTAAAAGTCACAGTCAATGGGGACAATGTGGGCCAGCATGAATTTCGCGCTTGGCAGGGCCATACTTTTGAGCTTCCTGTGGCGTCTTTGAAAAAGCGGGTCAATGATGAGAGTGAAATCATTATTGAAGCTGTATTGCCTCCAGGTCAAACGCAGGCTGAACACGATTTAAATCTGAACTGGGAAGAGGTGGTCATTTATCAAAAAGGCGCAGAATCCTCTGTGGCGCAGGCTGCTGCAGGTCTTATGACATCCGTTAATCCTTTGAAAGCAGCAAGTTTTTTATCTCCTCTGGCGCCTGTGATGGGCTTGGGGCTTGTGCTCAATGCTTGGCGAAACAGGCAGGAAAGAGTGGGAAAAGCCAGTGTTCAAGAGCAGCGGCCAACAGCACAAAAAGAAGCAAAAGATGCCAGGTACGCGAAAAGGTTCCAAATAAAATGGAGCTTAGGGAGATTCTTAAAAGAGCACATGTTTCTTTCAATTGCTCTGCTCATGGTTTCAATTTCTTATGCAGCAGATTTGATTTTCCCTGAAGCAGGCGCTCTTGTGCGCGAAAGCCTAGGTCCTTGGCTGCTGCCTAGTACAGACAAAGTGTCTTCTGCCGGCCTATTGGGACGCTTTATGGGTGAAACAGGCATAAGTTCCTATGTGATCACCGGCTTGATTGGACTGGGCTTGCTTGGCAGTGTGATAGCTCCCTCTGCGGATTCAGAAGCGACTCAACCTGAAGCTGATGCGCAAACAGCCACGCCAAAAAGCACAACCGCGCAGGCAAAAGACCCAACAGAAAAACCTTTAAAAGTTGTGCGCAAACTCACGCCCCAAGAACGCAAAGCCATCAAGCAAAGAGTTGCGGCCAGACAACAAAAAGCAAAAGAATGGTACACAGCCAAAAAGAAACCACAACAAAAGCAAGCAGCGCCTCAAACTACACCAACAGCAACTGCAAAACAAAAAGAAAAATTAGTTGATTTAACCGACGGCAGACTGGGGACAATAACGCCTGTTTCCGGTGCGGAACTGGCTGCAAAAACTTCAGTTAAAGAAGCGGATAAGCCCGCAAAAGAGCCCCGCCCTGTTAAGGCCAGTGTGGGGGACATCTTCAGTTTTGGCGCAAAAGCAGTAGACTTAGTCTTTTCCAAAGCCGGTCTGTTTTTTGTGGGAGTGCCGGTGTTGTTTTACTATTTATCCAGTCAGATGAATCCCATTAGTTCGTTTTCTGTGGCAGCGCCTTTGGGCAGCATGGAGCAGTTTGGAATAATTTTCATATTGGCTGCTTTAAGTGCAGCGGTATACTTGTCAATGAAGACGTCTGTGCAAAAGAGGGCTGCTGATAGGAAAATTCAGATGAAACAAACTTATCTGGACACAAAACTTCGGAATATTCTTTTTACAGTTGTGGGTGTGGCTGTTTTTATGTCTGTTCTTTATTATTCAGTGTCACCGGCTGAGGTTGATGTGGCGAATACGACAGGCGCTTTATTGAGTCTGGGCATCATTTTTGGGCTTTTTGGCGCCACAGCACTTTTGTTAAAGATTTTTGGCACAAAGTTTCGTCAACTAAAAAAGCGCTTAGGAGAAGACACTTTGTTGGACAAAATCAGACGGTCCCGGTTTGCTTTGAATGTCAGATTCACGCTGATCAAAGCTTTTTTGGCCACAGCCTTGGCAGCGTGCACAAATTTAATAAAAGATGAAACCGGTGAAGAGCGGGAATCAGTGGATTTGTCTGAGGAGCGTGTGGGCGGTAGAAATGATGAGAGTGCCGCTGACATCACAGGAACTGAACGGTTTATTGATTTGGCAATTGTATCCATAGACCAAACCCCGAGCAAAATCCGGTATATTACGAACGTCAATGAAAATAAAAGTGACGCCATGTTTGGTTATGACATTTATCTGGGTCAGCAGGAATTTGATGATATTCAGAATGAACAGAAAAATTTCATGGCATTCATTGATCTGGCGTACAATGGCAATGGCGTGCAGGACCCGGACGGCGCTTTGCAGGTGCAAATGACTATAAAGGACAGAGAAGGAACTGTTCATCATCAGGAAGCACGCTTTTTGGGCAAATTTATTGAACAAAACGGGTATTTCAGTATCCCTTGGGAAAGCCTGCAAAAAGGCAGTAACACAATTGAGTTTGAAGTGATCGGCGCCACAGGCGTGACCACAGAAGGCACTATTGACCAGATTAAACTGGGATTGGCAGAAGACATCCTGCCCCAGGCAGCAGATCAGATCAATTTGGAGCAAGGCTTTGCACTGGAAAATGATTATTACACAGAAGAAGAAGCAGAACAAAAAAATGCCCAGATTGATGCAGAGGGGAACAAAGAAGACTATGTGGAACCCGGAGAAAGCAGTGTTTTTGAAACAGCGTATGAGACAGATGATAAGGGGAACTTTCTTGTAGATGAAAATGGGCAATATATCAAACGCAGCACTTTCCGGATGTGGAATATTGATAATAACACCAACACTGAACAAGGCTTAAAACAAGCCCCGGCCTGGGTCAGTGTGGAAGGGCTGGCTGACCCGGAAGAGGGACAAGACATAGACACAGACACGGAGGATGACGAGCCTGTCAGCCCGAGGGCAGTGATTCCTTTAAGCATTAATGAGGATCTGGCGCTTTTGGCTGCCGGCAGTGTAAAAATCAAAGTGGAAGCTTATAATGTGAATACCGGCATCAAACGCATTGACAAAGACCCCAATCTCATGGACAAATATTTTAAGCAGGGTCCGCCGGGCTTATGGATGGCGTTGGAATATTTTGACGGCGTAAACTGGGTCATACTGACTGATGCCATGGGCCGGCCTGTGCAAAAACTGATTCAGGCAGGCGCAGCAGATGCCGATGCCCAGACTTTTGAGATCCAAGGCGGTGTGCTGGCCAAAATTGCCAACCCATTGCCCCAGCTTCGTTTGCGCGTGATGCGCAGTGAAAACATTGGAGAAGCAGAAAACGCCAACACATTAGGCGCTATGTTGTTAAAGAAAATTTCTTTTTCCGCCGTATTCGACGAATCACAAGTGCAATCCATGCAATTGGCAGACATAGAAAAATGGGGACAGATGCCTTTGAATCCCATTGATCAAACAGATGATGCGGAGATCAACAAAGAGCAGCCTTGGTATGTGTATACAGTAGGCGACCCCGACATGGAAATGGTCAGCATCCTGGAACGCCCGGATTTGGAAAAAATCGTGGATGGTGAACGCGTGTCCCCTATGGGCAGGCTCATGCTGCGAATGAAGGCAGCGCTGGACCTGGTCCAGGCATTCAATAGCGGGAAAATGGCTTTTAAAATTCCTGTGATTAATCAGCAGGGCGAAGGGGCTTTAAAAGTGGATGTGTGGGTGCATGCGCGCGTGGTTGGCGCTGACGGACAAAAGAAATGGAAAGCTTTTAAATTAGGCACGGTGAACACAGGCAAAGGCTATCGTGGTGTTTTTATCATGGATCCTTCTGATGCCATAGACCCGGACAACCCGGATTTTGATTTCCAATTTCCGCAAGATGAAATGTTTGTTTTGCGGTTTGATGCACAAACCGGCGGAGCTGACTCTGTGAGTTATGATTTTGAAAAAGATGAATTAACCCCAAATGGCAAGCGCAAAGGCAAAATAGGTTTTTATAAGGCTGAGGACTTGGCTTTACCGCAAATCACGGATTTGGGAGAAGGCGTGTTTTTTGATTTAACAGGCGAAGGCGAGGATTTCCCGGTGTCAATGATCACGGTCCGTCCGACTGGCACAAAGATTGCCCAAGCCATGACGTCTTATGATTTTGGCGGTGATTGGGATGGAGACGGTGAGCCGGATGATGATAATTTTGAGCCTTATACGCAAATGGATTTTGAAATGAATATTTCTCATTCTGTGTCAGAGGATATATGGCTGGGCATGCCTGTGATTGAACAGAGAGGCACGGGGCCCATGTGGATGGAATTGTGGGTGACAGTGGATGGCACATCAGAATATTTAGGGGATTTCCCTGTTGGGGCATATTTCCCGAGCCGGATTAATTTGTCCGGTTTGCTGCCTGTGAATCAAGATTTTGGTTTTAGCGTGCGCGTTAAAAATATTCCTGGCCAGCCCAAATTTGTTAAGTTTTGGGAAAACAAAGTCGGGTTTTTCTCAGGATATTCTTCTTTGGCCAATGCGCCTGCTTTGGCTGATGTGCCTGTGATGCTTCAGCTGACTGAGGAAGGAGACAAATTTGTTCCGCTTTCTATGCTGACTGAACGTATGAATGAAATGCTGCCAACAGCAGAGTTTGACGGTGATTTTGATGAAAACGGTATACCTGACTTTTTGGAAGTGGATGAAAACAATGACGGAATTCCGGATGTTCTGCAAGACAATGATCCTGATAATGATGTGTTTGTGCCTATTTCCAAAGTGGGACTATTAATGGCTGTGACGCAGGGTTTTAAAAACACCCATGACAAATTGGTTGTGAATCTGCCTGTAGGCGAGCAAGACGGGTTGTCTCCCATGCATCTAAAAGTTTCTTTGCACAAGGCTGATGGCACAATGGTTGAGTTGGATGATATTTTTGTGGGCAAATATTATCCTGGTGTTTTAAGTGTTGACACCAACCTTCTTTCGGCCAATGAGGATTTTGTTATTAAGCTTGAGACTGTGTCTTATGAAGGCGGTCCCAAATACATTAAATGGGAAAAACTGATTGATTCATCAACAAATGAACAGAAAAACAGAATCGGCATATACGCAGAAGGGTCCCAGCATGTGCAGGCCCCGGTGATTACGTCGCTGCCTGCAGACGGTCTGAAGTTTCCATTGGCAGACAAAGACACGCCTGAACATTTGATTGACACTGTTTTAACTGTGAATGCCACAGAAACTGGTCTGGCAGAGAGAAAACTGTATAACACACTCGAAGCCACGGATTTTGTGTGGCCGGGACAGCAGGATTATAAAGCCAAGGACGCTTTGGGGTACCGCACCTCTTTTGGGGAGGAAATGGCAGGCAAGACCGTGGCTTTGTTTTTGGATGAAGTCCGGCAGGGCGTTACAGGAGAGGAAGATGAGTTAACAGATCACAGCCTTTTCATGAACACAGAACTTTTTATCAATAAAAAGGACGGGACTTCCACGCCATTGGGCGGGATGTCTTTGGGCACTGGCTTGGGCAGCGCGCCTTTTTTTGTGGTGGGAACAGACGTGCCTGTGGGTGAAGATTTTGTGCTGATGATCAAATACAAAGACGGCACAGCCAAGTATGTTTCGTTCGGCGAAAAAATAGGATTTTATTTGATTGATGACGGACATGTGGACCCCACAGTTGTGCCTGAAATTGAATCTGTGCCGGCTGTTTTTGGCGTGGCATTGCCTGAAGACGAGGCTTCAGAACCATGGGAGTCCAACTGGCAACGCGTTGTGACTGTGGGCACAGAAGAACAAATGACAGCCCTGAAACAAAAATTCCCGGCAGGACTCACCCCTCAAAATTCCATTGGTGATTTTGATGAAGACGGCATCACTGACAATGCTGATTTTGCGCCCAATCCTGATGTGTTTTTGAATGGGAAGGTCAGCCAGTCTGTGTCCCAGCAGGAATTGGCATTGAATCTGCCTCTTGCAAGACAACCTTACAGCGAAACCATGGACACCATGGATATTCAAGTCAAGGTTTTTCAATATGTCAACAACACCCCTGTGGAAACCTCATCTACGCAACAGACACTGAGTCTTTATTATCCCAACACATTTATTGATTTAACCGGTTTGCTCCCTGCCAATGAGCGGTTTTCTATCTATATTGAAGTGCTCAACGGGCCGGATTTTATGCTGTTCCAGCGCGATGAAATCGGACTTTATACCCGGTCTGCTGCTGAAGTTGTGGCGCCGCTCACAACCATTGGCACCCCTGAACCTGATGACACACAAGCAGAGTTAGTGGCCAAGCGTTTGACTTTTTGGACCACAGCGCAATTGGATCCGGAAAACGTAAAATATGAAGCCAAAGTCAGGCCTGCCAGGACTGAAATCACGCCTGACGGGGTTGTGGGGCATCACAGCCTTATGCCTGCCACATTGGAAACACGGACATTTGACGGAAATTACCCTGGGGTTGACACGCCTCTGCCGGAAGGATGGAAGCCGCACACACGTACAGTCTTGGACATTCGAATGGATCAGTCCAGTGTGGACAAAACATTGGCGCTTTATTTGCCTGTCATCAAACAGCAGCAAGACACCCAGCCCATGAAGATCAATTTGTATATGAACCGGATTGTCAACGGCCAGTCCCATTCAACCTTGTTAGAGCCAATGGATGAAACAGGCACGCCTATGAGCCAGTTGGAAATCGGTACAGACAGAGCTGGTATTTTTTATTTTAATCCCGGCACTTTTCCGTCGAATGAAGAATTCTCTTTGGTGATTGAATCCGTTGATGAAGCCGGCCGTGCAAAAGTGGTTGTTTTTTATAAAGGGTATGCGTTTTTATCTGATGCCAGAGATCCGGAAGTGATGCCTGCTGGTGCTCTTGATAGAGTGCCCCATTTCCTGAGAAGAACGCTTCCCGGCCAAGATTTTAAGAGTGTGGTGAGATTTAATCAAGCTTTTGCACAATCAATTACTTCAGGGTTTTTTAACGGGGAATGGACCCCAGGCCAGATTCAGCCGAATTTTGAGCCTTTTACACAAGTCACTTTGACCGGCGAAATCAGCAGCGCTATTGATGGGTTGACTTCCGGACAAACACTATACCTCAACCTGCCTGCTTTTGAACAATTGGGCGATGGGTATATGGAACTGGATATTGTGGCGCATTACAGTGATGACACTGAAACCAATTTTACAGAATCCGGGCCAGTGCGCGTGGGCACGTTTTCGCCGGAAAGCTACATTGCGCTGGAAGGCATTAAGCGGGATATTGGCGTGTCTTTAACCATTACTGTGCGGGACCCTGCCACGCAGGAAGAAGCTGTTTTGTATGTCAAATGGGATGAGGAAATTGGATTTGTCGCAGGGAATTCTTCGCAAATATTAACGCCTGCCACAATTTTGCCGGAAACAGCGGATGATGCGTTTGTGGATCTGCCTGTGATGCAGGCTCCTGCGCCGGGCGAAGACCCGAATGAATTCTATCCAGTGGCCACGCCTGCCAGATCAGATTGGCCTGCGGACTTTAAAAACAAGCAGGAGATTCCCAATGCTCTAAATCGTCCGGATTTTAACGGAGATTATGAAAACGGCCAGCCCGTTCCATCGGATTTTAAACCGCATACGGAAACAGGCGCCAAGCTCTTCTTTGCAGACAACCCGGCGCTGGAAGGCACAAAAACCGTATTAAAATTAGGAGTCAATGGCCAGGCAACAGATGCCAGCACTATGAAGGTGGATTTTGTCCTTCATAAAAAAGGCATGGACCCTGTGATCCTGCATGAAAATGTGGACATTGGATTGGGGCTTGATAACATATTTGAATTTGATTTGGGCGCCACCGGGCTTCCCTTGGGAGAAACATTTGTGCTTCGGGTCCAAGCCAAAAGCGGCGCTGGTTTTATCACTATTGAAAATTTCCGTTTTTACCATCCGGATCATCCGGATGTGGAGCCCACCATCCTTTCCGGTATTATGCTGCCGCACCGGGCAGAAACCACTGCTGATGGAGAAGATTATCCCACACATGCCGTCATAGGAAGAATGAATGGAGTAGATGACCTGGTGCCTGCAGGACTGTCAAATGAACAGCCCATGCGGATTGTGACCCAGATGAATGAAAGCGCTGATTTGTCCAATGGCGTGTATTTTCATATGGCAGCGGTTGATCAAACAGGCGACGGGTACATGACAGCAGATGTATTTGTCGACTATTATGACGGCCAAGATTCTGTTCATGTGGGAGAAATTCAGCTTGGTCTGACAAAACCCAAAGCTTTTGTTGACTTAACAAGCGCTGTGACCAGCGCTAATGGCAACATGTTTACCCTGCGCGTGCAGTACAAATCCGGAGACGTCACGCATGTCAAATGGGATGCCGGCCCATTCGGATTTTTTGTGGACAATGCCACGCCGATTCAAACACCCCAAGTGCCTTTGGCCCAGCTTCCCACAGCAACAGATTCAGCGCCGCTTTTGATGCCAATGGTGCAGGATCCGCCGGCAGGCACCCAATTTCAGCCTGTGTCATCTCCTATGTGGACAGAATGGCATCCTGTTTTAGAGAACCAAATCCAGACAGCTGGCTTGAATTTTGTATGTGACAGCGAATTTGATGGCACAGGCTTAAGCACTGATCCTGATTTTGAGCCTGTGGAGCAGATTGGATGGCGGTATGCATTCCCGTCAAACTATTCAGTGTCTGGCGGACAATTGGCTTTTAATGTGCCTGTTCAAAAAATGACAGGACTTTCTGCCAACCTATTTGTCAATGTGTATGATGAAACCGGCGCTGCTGTGGCACAAAAACCTGTGACAGTTGAAAAATACAAAGATGGTGTTGTTTTATTGGATGTGGGCACTGAAATACCTTTGGGAGAGGAATTCTTTGTTATGATTGCTTATGATTCCACAGGACCCAAGGGGTTTGTCTCACTGGATCCCAGCCGCACAGGATTTTACCATCCAGACCATCAGGACATTCATCCTGGAGACGCAACACCCATTGTATTGCCTGCGAAGTTTAATGTCAGTGAAGAGGGCCAGGATTTTTCAGAAAGAGTGAATCTGGGTGTTCCGGGACGGGACATTGTGCCAAGTCATTTGACATGGAATCAGCCTGTGGTGTATGTGGAAGGAGAGGATCCCAAAGATCCTTTTTCCAGGGTTTTTATAAAAGCGGAATTAGATGCCAGCGTTACAGATACGGACATTGCTGAACGCGGCATATGGTTGAATTTACCGGCTTTGGAAGAGAGCGGTATCACAGATGATTACATGAATATAGATGTTTTTGTGGAATCTGAAGACGGCAGTGTGTCTGTGCCTGCAGGCACGCATCGGGTGGGCTCTTATTTCCCTGCGGCAGCAGACTTAACCGCTGGCATTCAGCAGATTGGCAGAGGATTTGTCATCCGCATGGAATATCACACCGGGACAACCACAGATGTTCAGTTTGTTAAATGGTGGGAAGGCAATTTTGGCTTGTTTTACGGAGACAATCATCAAATAAGTACGCCTGAACTGTCTGCTGCCGCCTCTGGCAATCCTATACTGTTTACGCTCACAGCAGAGGGAGACGACTATTACAAAGTTTATTCCCCTGCAGGCACAGAATTGGAAAACAACAAATTAGCCAATGCGCTTGGCAATTGGACAGATGATGGGACTCCTGTGGAATTTCTAGATGAAGGGATCCGCCTTCATGTGCCTGATGATATAACGGATTTAGACGATCAAATGCTGTATTTGCCAGTGGGAGCCCAAGTGGGGTACGGTAAAGCACAAATTGATGTGCACATTTATACACGGGACAACCAAACATCAAGTCCTGCGCAAACATTATATGTCAGCAAATATCGAGCCGGCATTGTGGATTTGGCTGATATTTTGGCCGGGTATGAAGGCCAGGAAGTGATTATAAAATTACAAATGGTCGTGTCCAGCACTATAGGAAATGTATCAAAAATAGAATGGAAAATGGACACAGACAATCAAAAAGGCATTGGGATATATCATAGGAGTGATCCTATTATTCAAGATGATATAGCGACAATCCCCTCATTGACCCCTGGCACTCTTCTTGAACTCACTGAAAACAATGAAGATTTTCGCGAACTTACTATTTTAACACGACACAAAGTCAATGCCGGTATCACGCGGACCGGCACAGTGGATTGGGGTGACGGTCAAGGGCTGGTCCAAGGCTCTCCTGAAATGCATTTGATGACAAGGCTGACCTCAAATGGCGCTTCACAAGACGGGGTGTGGCTGAATTTAGCTGGAGGGGAAGACGGCGGCACAGATTGGTATATGAATCTAGACATTAAAATAGAACGTTTTGACGGCACCTCCATAGCCGATGTAGACACTTTACGCGCCGGCACACACTAT
>JANQER010000134.1 GCA_028278255.1 Elusimicrobiota bacterium
TTCATATCCTTTTTCTTGCCGGGCGCCTGCTTCTGCCAATACACACTGAACTCGTACACCCATTGCAGATCCAATTTCTGATTCATTTTCAAAGCTTCCTCAGACACAGGGGGTTTTGTTTCATCAATGCCAGCGGCATTTAAGAACAAAGACCCGCCCAGTCGATGCAAAAGGCCCAATTGTGCCATGGTTTCTTGCATAAAAGGTTCAAATTCAAATATATCCGGTCTTTTTAACCTTTGAACAATGCTTTGGGCCAATTCTTTTCTCAAAGGCACTTGGCCGGCCAAATCTTCCAATTCTTCATAAGAGTAAGAATGAACAGAGCCGTCAAACGAAATTTTTTTCTGTTGCCGGACATCTTCTTCCCCTGCCAAAACCTGCATAATAGCGTCCTGCTTCTTTTGCCGCTCTTCTCTGGCCTTTGGCAAAGAATCAGCCAATTCATCCAAAAGCAATGCATGTGTCAACGGCTGCGGCAGCCCGTCCGGCACAAGAACGCTTAAAGCCTGTTCTGCCTGTTTCATTTTCTCTGATAATTCAGCAATATCAGCAGCCTCTTCACTCCCGGTTTTCACCACGCGATTCACATGAACAAGCATATTCCCCAGCCGCTTGATTTCACTCATCACAAGCTCTGCAGATTCATACTGTTCATACATCCTGTTCAACCCCGGGATATCCAACCCCATCATTTCCAACTGTCTGTGTCCCACCCCTTGGCTTTCAGCCAATTCATGATAAAACATCACAGCCATGGCATTTTTGACATAGTTCTCATGCTTCTGTTCCTTTTCTTCCCAAGCCTTTAAAACCTCCTCATGCACCAAAACATGCAATCCGTCTTTGCGCGTATAAACCACGAATTCTCTCTCATTTAAAATGACCGGCGGATGATCCGCTAAATCCTTGACTACTTCCTTATCCAGATCTTTTAACATGTTTCCCTGCACCACATGCACCTGTGAGGGCTGAATAGACAACCCGGTTTCGTCAAGCACTGAACGAACGTGTTCGCCATAAGCAGAGTCTTTTGCAGACACCAAACTCAAACGAAGGGATTTCAGTATAAATTCAATCATTTCAAACGTCAGATCAGGGATCATCTGGTCAAGAAACATCCAACATGTTTCATACACATAGCTCACAGACTGAAGCGACATAAGTTCATACAACTCATCTTTTGCCCCATTCCGCAAATCCGTTAGCTGCTGTTTCTGCCGGCCAATTGCATCCTTTTCCTTAGGCAAGAACCGGCCAATGACATCAAGCAATGACTCCAAAACAACAAGCTCCACATAATCATCAAGATCCAATTTTGTTTCAGACTTTTCCTTCACTGCCTGTAATATACGCGGTATATCCCGCATGGCTTCAAAAAGATTCACCCTCCCAAACACTGACCCCAAGCCTTTTCCTTCTTTCTCATCTTCCTTAGGCAGTTCTGTGACCACCAAAGCGGAATGAAACATATTTCTTTTATCCGGCACTGTGTCTTCACCCACAAAGCCTTGATTTTCAAAAACATCTCCAATGCGTCCCAATTGCTCGTTAGTCTCAATTCCGCCGTAAATACCCAAGAGAGGCGTTCCTGTCAGCCACTCCTCCATCACCGGGGTTTCCCTGGGATCTTGCCTTGTCTCTCTGTCTCGATGGCCAATTCTAAAACCCGGACCCTCTCCCTCGCCATAAATCCGATCTAAAAACAGCTCATACATCCTTTGCGACTTTACTCCGCCGTAATCCGTTTCAGCAGAATGAAATGCCCTTCTATCAAGAAGACGAGAAGAATCCGCATGCACCAAGATAAAATCGAATCTCTCAGAATCAATAAACCCTGTTTTCCAATCTGCCTGCCCCAGCACATCTCCCTTATAACCTGCCTTATTCAAAAGTTCTTTTGCATTTTCCAAGTCTCCCCGATCATGGGCCACACCCACCACCTGCCCAAACCCATAATCCAGCAGCAGACGCAGCAGCAATCCGCTCTCCAAATAATGTTCTTCAGCGATCATCCCCTGATAATCCAGAATCCCGTGATAGGCCTGAACACTGGCAATCATTGACACCAGGGACTGATAATTATGCAAGGGATGCGTTACTGTCCCCTCATCATTTGATTTTGTATTTTCAAGCGCTATGATCGAATCAAGAGATATATCTATGTTTTTTGTCAGCTGCTTCTTCAATTCAACCGTGGCACACGCAATCTGCCCAACCCGCATGTATTCAGGGAATTCTGTGCCATCCTTAAAGGCCATGACAACCCGATAAGTTTTATCACTCTCAATAAAAAACTCTTGAACATTAAATCCCTCTCTTTTTAAATAATCCTCAACATCTCTTATCTGATCTCCCTCTATTCTAATTTCCACCGGGGGTCTCTTGTGTTTTCCGGCGCCTGTGCTCAGCCAGTATCTCCTGTATTTCTCGGGCCACCCGGCATTCCATGCATAGTGAAGTATAGAAGCCATAAAAAACACATAACCGCCTATAAAAGCCAGCGCCTCCACAGCAGACATCCAATCATATTCAAAAAGAGAAATGAGATTGATAAAATATGAAACATCCAGAAAAAACACAGGGATGAAGGCCAGTATATTGATTGCAAATGCCCCGTAAAAGCGTACCATAAACGACGTGCGCAAGAACCATTTCAGCCAGCTCTCTCCTTGCTGGCGCGGCGGCGCACGCAGTCCATGCGTTAAAGAAAACAAAGCGCTGCCCAGCGTCACAGACAAAACCACGCCCAAAGGCCCTGCCACCAACCCGGTTCCCCAAAACAAAGCCAAAAACCCCAAAGCAAACCCAGGCAGTCCAGGCAGTTCCAGCCACGGCGCCCATTTCGCTGCAAAAGCCTGGCTCTCCACATAATCCTCACTAAACCCAAACACCTTCTTCGCAATCCACTTTGTCGGCAGCGCCACAAGCTGATAACTTCCTTTGACTTTTGAATCAGGCGTTTTTTGGTTACACCACACTCTTACACCCGCAGCCTTCTTAAAAATGACTTGATGGATCCGCTCTCCCAGCCAATCCAAGGAAGGCATATCAAGAGATCTTCCTACAGGACATGACGCATCAAATACATATGTATAAGCTGTTTCATGCTTTTCATTGAATTCTGTAAAATCCTTTAAATTAATATCAATTTTCAGCAAATCACAGCGCAGCACAGACGCCATCCATTGCAATTGCTCAACAGAGAGCTTATCTTGAGATTTTATATTGATATAAAACGGCTTTTTGCCTCTTCTCAAGACAGGATTGTAAGGGAATCTCCTCATTTTTTTGACTGCCTCATTGACACTGTCATTAATCAAATCATTGAAGTCGTTCCTGGACTTTACCTTAGTTTTTATCTTCAATTTAAATCTGACAAAATCAAAATCCAATCCTTTTCCTGCATAATCAACCGAGAGAACCTCGCTGGCAAACCCATGCCGGACAAGAACACCACTAATATACATTCCCAGTCCCATTTGATCAAAATCAGATTCAATGGTCACAACCTGTGTCAACTCTTCCGTGTCCGGATCGTAAACCGGTCCGGCATCAACCGAATGGAAAGACCCATTGATGGTTTTACGAATTATTTTCGAATATCTATCAATAAATTTCTTTTGTTCTTTTTCTTTATTGCAAGTCGCCAGCCACATACACAAGTCAACCACAGACGGTGTCATCTCGCCTTTCTTTGAGAACCTATTCAAACCCAATTGACCGGCAATGTCTTTAAGCCGCCGCATGGCTTCTTTTCTATGGTGATTTTTTAATCCGCGAAGCAACTGTTTTAGAATTATTTCGCCCTCTTCTTCCATCTTTTTCTGAGACCGGCCCCGCCACAGCATAAGCATTAAACGCGTTCTTGGATCAGTGCTTCTCTTTAAATATGGCATAATGCCGGATTTCTGGTCGGGAACCCCCCCTTTCTTTTTCTTTTTTGATTTTTCAATAACTGTTATTTTTGACCCTGATGGGAAACGATCCCACAACTTCGCTGGTTTTGATTTTTTGAATCCACCCATATTATCAGGTTCTTCAATAAGCACCTCTCCAATCTGATTAAAATCAGCATTCACAAAAGCATGAGACAACACATTGGCCACGCTGCCATTTTTGTCCACACGCACATCCCGGCATACCCCTCTGACATCTCCAGGCAAAAACACCTTGGCGTACACATTGGTGTCTTTTTTCACCCAAAATTCAACATCCTTTTCAAAATCGCCAATGATTCTGTCTTCAACACGGCCGAATGTGTGGGTGGCATCGGCTTTTTTAGCTGAATATATCCAGTGCGCCGCATCTGCGCCCCATTTCATAATGGAATATTCCTTAGGCGTCATAAACATTACTTCCATTTTCACACCTGTGTCCCGCGACTGTCCTTTGATTAAAGGAAGAGCAGGCGTCCTATGCCTTAAGAACATCTCAATGGTCCCGTTAAAATCACGACTATTTTTATAGTCTTCGAGGACTTTAGGCTCGTGAATAAGCACTTTTACTTTTTCAATAGCTAACCCCTTAATTTGTGAGATCTCTTTCCGCTGGGGGCCACCTAAATCTTCACTTGAGATACCAATAAAGTCCAGAAAATCTCTAAGACCGTGCAGTTTTTTCTCCCCTGCAGACACCACTGTCATAGCAAAAAAGTCCTCAATATCTGTTGGTTTTTCATGCAAAGAGGCCAAACCTTTCACGCGGGCCATAACAGCGGCTCTTTCATCCAGCCAGTCCTGATAAACCTGATGCAATTTCCATAAATACTCTTTGGCCTGCTCATAAGTCATTTTGTATTGATCTTCCACTTGTTTTTTTGTTTTTTGATAATTTTTCCAGTCTGTGACCATAAAATACTCATCCCTCATTTGCATGGCCCATGTTTCTTTTCCCAGTCTTTCAGCCAAAAGCGCAAAAATATCGCGCACCTGCCAGCCTATGTACTTTTGCTCTCTTTTCGAACACAAAGGAAGACTGAACATACGCTCCACCATGAGCAAACGCAAAATTTTGCCGGGATCTCTAAAGTGGCTGAGATGAGCCTGTAAAAAGCCCATGTGATATTGAATGGACTTGTACGTTTCATTGGGGGGATGATACGGGATATGACTCATGTGCCTCAAAATATTCATCCTTCTGTAAATCTCCTCCTTATCCAGAGAGAGATGATCCATCATTTTTTCGATATCATTTTTCAATTTCAACTCCTGCAGCCGGTAAAATAACATCACAAAGAAATCTTTCTCGTCCCCTCCCCATTCCACAACTTTTTCCGCCATTTTAATCATATGTTCGCTTAGCTTTTGATTATGCAGAGGATGATTTTCAGGCAAAGCAGGGGTTTTGAGGATTTCGTTATCGTATGAATCTCTGGCCATTCCAATTGCGGCTTTCATACCTGACGTCAATTGCCCATCCATATAAAGAGCCAACCGTCCATGAGTGTCCATGTCGCTGGTTCCTGGCTTTGGGCCGGAATGATAAAAACTCCCGGAAATCAGCAAATATTTTTGAGCTTTTTCCGCTAGTTTTGGAAAGATAGCCGCCAGGGCAAACAGAAAGCCGTTCCACAAGGAATGCATGATCATGCCGGAAAAGCTTGTAAACAACATGCCGAATAAACCAGAGGACAACCCAGAGGGGAGAATATTCTGTGCAAGCCAGGGGCCAAGGAAGAGAGAAGCAGACAAGAGGACAAAGGACACAGCAAAACGCACAAAGAACTGCGTCCATGCCTGAGGCGACCCGCGGGTCCCATGCGTCTTGGCAAAAATCAAAGCCCACACAGCCAGAGGAATCATCAGCCACGCTCCCAAATACCCCATCAAAGGCACCAAACCCGGCGCAATCCCGGGGATCCCATACCACTCCACAACCGGCGCCAACCCCATGCCTGTTTTTACCCCTTTCGGATCCCACCCCAATTTTTCGGCCAATTGTTTGGTTGTCGGAGTAATCAATTGCAAAGGCAGTTCAGAAGCCAATGGTCTCTTTTTGCTTTCTTGTTTTTCATGGCTCTTAAGTTCTAACATCTCTAAATCACTCACAACACCATTGAATCGTCTTGTGGTCTTTTGCACCACATTTAGACTGTCCATGGCAAAAAATAGATTTCGCATAGGACCGTCTTTCGGATGCTTTTGAAATTCATGCTGAAACCATCTGTCCACAACATCGCTCCCAGGCTCAAAAGCCTCCTTCAGATGCACCCATCCGATGGACAATGGCTCTCTTAATTCGCGCAAATCACGAATACTCACATTACTCACGGGGTTCGGCTTTCCTGCGGCTTCTGTTAACTTATAAAACTGTTCTGTTCCATCTGGATTTTTTTTGAGCAAATACTGAGGATAATCATGTCGACTCTGTACCCCTGCCCCTTTCTTATGGTAAGCCGGTAAACGCTCTGATTGTCCAGTGCCAATATCTTTTTTAACAGTCACATGATGATCCAAAACCTGTTTGTTCACTGTGGTGATTTTCTGAATTCTCTCATTGATCTGGCCCAAAAAAGCAAATGGCTTTTCTTTATTTATTCGATTCTTGTTGTCATGCATTAATTGCATGATTTCAATAAAAATACGATGCATCACTGCGTCACGGTTGTCCGGCTTATGTTCTTTGTTATGTGCATTGCCGCCATTCAGCTCGCCATAAGCAAAATAATAGCCTCTGTCATCTGCTCTCATGGCCACAATCACTTCATCTCCCACAGGACGCTTGGCCACAAAAACACCCGGCACCATTAGCCTGTTTGTTTCAACAGACTGTTGATAAGCCCGAATAGCCTCCTGTATATCCTGAGGAGCCTTATGCCATCCCCTATCTCCCACTTTTATTTCAGTCAAAGGTTTTGACACGCCTTCAATGGTTTTTCCTGCCAAAAACCCTCTCCAATATGCCACGTCTTTTTCCAAAATTTCTTTCAATTTATCCAGCTCGCCATCCTTGTCCGCCTGAAGCATCTCATCCACCACATCTATCTTATAAACCTCCTTGAGCCGCGGATCCCGGTAAGACAGCACCAAGGCTTCATTCAAGGCTGTTCGATACAACCGATGAATCTGCTTAAACCTATTCAGATTTTCCTCATTCGGTTTTTCTTTTAACTGGCGCAGGCTCTCTCTGACACGATAGGCATATGTTTTATGAGAGTTTTCAGAGTTATGAACAAGCTTTAAACGCCCCATGATCCTGGGCAAATGATTGGTGTGATAATCATAGATAGGAATCGCATCAGCGCGATATTCATGAAATTGCTTATAAAAACTATTTTCAACTTCTTTTGTGTAGTCCTTAATTTCTCCCACAGTCTCATCATTGAGCACCAAAACCCTGCCTTTACCCACAACATTAATAGCCTCCTTCAAAGTTCCAGTGGCTTTTTCAGCGGCTTCAGCCCGTGCATAAAGCTCCTCATACGCAGACGTCAGCAACACCTCAACAAACTGAACAGCTAAATCGCGTGCTCTCAAAATTTTAAATTCACGATAGAAATGGTCGTCTTTGTCCAGCTTGATAAAAAACCTGGCCCATTTCCCAGCTTCTTCGCGCCTTTTTTGCAGAAGCTTGTCATACGTCTCGTAATAGATGGGCTTGCCACTCAATTGTGCGAGCTCCTGGAAAGCTCTTGCATACTTTTCTTGAAAATCATGAAAAGCTGTTTCCAGTTTGTCTTTGGATGGCATTTTTCTATTTTCTGTTGTCTCGAACTGATGATGCCTGCCTATATACACTTCTTTATGAGAGGCAAAAAACTTGGCCTGGCCAACAGCCTTTTTAAAATGATTGACTCCATTTTGTACCTTTTGTTTTTTCAAAGAATACCGGGCTGTGAGTTTTTCCGCTGGACTGATATCTTCTCTTCTGTAAAATTCCTTAATTTCATTGTCCTTGACGTCTGTTTTTCTGTTCAGATAATTTCTAATCTGCGCTGTGTGTTTTTCTATGACAATGTTCAGCGCTTTTTCAATCAATCCTTCCTCTCCGTTTTTTCCATTCAGCACATCCTGAATCTGGTGCGCTGTCGGCCCTTGCACAACAATACGTGTGCCCACGTATGTGGTATCAGCACTCCTTCCCACAGTGGTCTCAAATAAATTCTCTGATTTAAGCAAGCCGCCCAGTGTGTCCTTGACCTCATCAGCAAAAGCCTCGGGATCATTAATACCATAATCCGTGTCTTTCACTATATTTTTCAGATAAGTCATAGGCAGTGTAATCATGGCTTCATGTACCCCATAGTTTGGGTCATTCAGCATCAGATCCACTATTTTCTCATGCACAGCCGGCAAAGAGGACCCATCATCTTTTGTCTGTCTCTCAATCTGCCTGAACAAAGTCCCCTCTAAACTCACATCCCGGTCAGTGCCGTATTTATCATCTCCGAAAACCCGCCTGCTTTTCTTTAAGAATTTTCTGCTGTCTTCCAAGCTCAGATTTTCCACCTCTTCATCCAATGCTCTTTTTCCAGCCAAAGTCTCTGTCAGGTCAAGCGGCGGAGGCGCGCGGGAAGGATGCTGTTTTGATCCCATAAAAGGCTGCAAGCCCCAAAACACAATCACAGCAAGAGGCAAAACAGGCAAATCAATATTCAGCAATAACGCAAAAACCGCCATGGGCACTGTTTGACAGGAAAAAGAAATGAGTTCATTCCAGAACTGACCATCTTCTTTCTCAGTCTGCACACTGGATTTTCCATGAACATATTCATGTAGATCTGAAAAATGAAAAGACAAAAGGAACCTGCCTAAAAATCGGTATATGCGGGATTCATTGGCCACGAGATGATACAGGAAGGGATTTAACTTATAGACTTTGTGTGTCGTATCAAATTCAATAAAATTGGTTTTTTCATCTGCCACTGCGCTCTTGCCATATAATTTAATCGGCGGGCCAGTGGGAAGATTACTCTTTTTCCATTTCTTTAACGAGACAAATACCATCACCATTGCAAACAAAGTGCCATAAAAGAACGGCAGTATCACCATAAAATCTTGCACAAAATGCTGAACCAATAATGAGTTAAGAGAAGTCAAATCCGCCGTAAAATACGCAGACACCCACACACCAGACATAAGAACAAACATCACCAACGAATTCACCCACCCGATCTGCTGGGGCTTTTGAACGTCCTCTTTTTCTTTTGACTTTTTCCAAACAGTTTCAATCCTCATCAGTCTGACAGAGCCAAACTTGGCGGCTTCTTTGCCGTTTTTTAATTCATTTAAATTGGAAATTCCCTTTTCCGGATCTCCTTTCATCAGGAGACTGAGAACCTTTGTTATTATTATTTTATCCAGATCCGTTATATGTTCTTGACGTATTTCATTGTCTAAAACCGGCCCGATAATATCAGAAAATTTTTCTGCTTCTGCGCCGTCAGAATTTTCAATTTCAAGCAAACTCAAAAAGCATCGGTTGATTAAATACTCTCTTCTTCTATCAGGTAGTTTATTCAAAAGACGAGACGCAAGGGCCTCATATTTAGGAGATTCGTCCTTGCTTTTTTGTGCAGGGACGTACGAAGGCCGCCTCTTTTTGTTCTCTATCTCCATCAGCCCTTTCTGCAGAAGCACATCCATGACATAATTGGCCAGCAGCCTTTCTTCATCCTGCTCTCCGCCTCGTTGAGACATGAACAGAGCCATGGTGCGATCTACTGAATCCCGATATAGGGTATTTTTTAACTGAATCAAGTGCACGATTTGGCTCAAAAGTTCTAAATCAATCTCCTCTTCTGATGGAATAAATTCACCGTCTCGCAACTCTCCTAAAACATCATCTACAGAAGGCTGCTCAAATTTATTTTCCAACCTTTGATCAAGTGAATCCAAGCGAAGAAAAGCAGATTCAGCTGCAGTCATATAATGAGAAAACACCTGCTCTGGTTCCTCTTGGTCATAAATATCCAATATGTCAAAAATATCCTGGACAATAACAGCATCACCTTGCTCCCTTCCCTCCAACCAGCCAGTCATTGTGAGAGCAGGGCCTGGGCGTAGACCCAGGCTCACCAAAATATTGCGGGCACGGTGGAGGAGGGAACTTTGCAGGCCGGCAACAGCGCCTGCGGCGCCTATCACGGCCATAACACCGGCGAGAGACATGGCCCAGGGGATCATGCCGGCAATCATCGGGACAATAAAGGGCAAATGTGTGAGCAGGGCCTGTTGAAACAATGCCTGTCTGTCTGACGGGCCAACATTTTTCAGCTTCCACTGATCGCCTATCCGATAATAACCCTGCTGATGCGCTTGTGTGAAAAGCCGATTAAAACCAAGATATCCTGATGCAGCTGCCAAAATTTTGACCGGCACATTTCCATATTCCCCAAACCCCAAATCAGGCACGAAAACCAGGCCCGCGCTCATGCCCAAAAACACTAATCCCATCAAAAAAGTTTCCGTCAATGGCGCCCATTTGGTGACAATCGCATCATTAGACACTTGCGCAGGCAGTATGGCGCGTAAAAAATTAAAAACCTTGGGAATGGTCATGGTGGGCTCTAACGAAGGAGGCGTCAAAGTGTTTCTTGCAAACATATAAAGAGGCTTCCGGCGGGCGTCAGCCTGACTTGCTTCTAAAAAGACTGCGACCCTCTCTCCACTTGTCCAATGAAAGACAAATTTTCTGCCGTCTAACTTGCCAGAGGATTGACCTCTGCCGCTTTCGATCCTGATCGGACAAATATATTTTTCTCCGACTTCAGAGAGCCCCTTCAAAATATCTTCTCGTTTGACTCTTGCCAAAACCAGACCTGTCTCACGCTCCATCACAGCAAAATCTCCGCTGGCCAGCATACCAATCTCTGTCGGGCCGACACCAGGGAAGTCAAACAGATGCGGCGTCGAAACCATCATCTCACGCTTTATGACGGCAATTTCATAAACATCATCTTGTTTGAGCTCAAAATCATTAATAAATACTTTTTGTTTTTCTGATAAATTCTGCAAACGGTAATGGATATCACCGGCTGTATCCACATTCACATAGACAGCCATCTTATGGCCGGCTTCTTCATAATGAACAATATCAACCTGTCTGAATTTTCCAAAATTAACACCATGGTTTCTTAAAGCCAGCACTATATCCTTAATATTAATGAACTGTGCCCTTTCTTTTCCCTTTGCAGTAATCTTGAATGTCAAATTGCCCAAGTCATCGACTTTGACTGTTCCTTGAGCAGAATCTCCTGTCCCTTTGAATATTCCCAGTCCCTTTTCTTTCTGAAAAGGCTGAATTGTCCCAATCTTAAAAGACTCACGCTCCGGAAGGCCAATCCTAAAATCATCACGCCTGATCTCAAAAGAAGCCCTCAATATGGTCCCATTGACCAATATAACCTCATCTGAATCTGTTTTATAAATTGTAAAAGCCAATGAACCGATTGGATCGCGCTGATCATCATTCTCATCAATGCTTTGATTCCCATCGTCATAATAGTCCACTGAGATGGGCCAGTCTTTTTTGTTCTTCAGATTTTTTTCAATCTCAGATTTTGTACATGACCACAACAGTTGATTGGAATGCTTGCCGGATTGTTCCACCTGTCTGGTCACAGAAAAAACCTGGTTGTCTTGGTCATAAGACACAAAAAATTCTGCGCCATTAAACAACCCGTTGTAGAAAAAATTAAGGCTCACACTGTGCTGCCGAAGGGCTCTTTTTTCCGCCAGCCTGTGTTTCATTCCCTCCCAAGCCCTCTTTAACAATGGCTGTGCTCGTTGAGACATCCATGTACTGATTCCCACAAAGCGGGTTTTCTTTTCCGGTCTACGCGGGCCAAACAACCTGCGCAACAAAAATACCACCAAAGAAACAGACACGACAAACAGAAGGACCTCTAACAGGGACAACAGCGGAATCAATGACACATTTTGCAAAACCTCCGTGCCGGCAAGCCGCTGGTCAAAACCCAAAAACGCCAAACCCATATAGGGGACACTGTTCATTATTAAAGTATTTTTTCCAGCGTCCCTCTTCTCCGCTATCCAGGCTTTGATTGACTGTGTGGCCTTGGCCAGCCAGG
>JANQER010000210.1 GCA_028278255.1 Elusimicrobiota bacterium
GCAATGGCTTTTTCAAGACTTCCCACCTTTGGCTCAATATTATCCGGAAAAAAAACAGCAGACATTTGCATGGGCGCACAGCCGTGCGCCCCTACATCTTCACCCAACAATCGTTGCAGTGTGTTTTCTGCACGCACCACATTGGATCGGGACAAAATCAATTCTGTTTCCTTCACTTCAAGCAAAACTTCTGACTGCAAAAGATCAGAATCTTCCACCAGCCCGTACCCGTGTTTTTCCTTGGAACTCTTATAAAGACGCTTGGCTGCTTTCACAGCAGACACAGATATGTCTGTGTTTTGACGGGCAAACAGCACTTCCATATAGGACCGCACAGCGCCGGCCATCACATTGAGTTCCAGCCAATCCACGCCTGCCTGAGCCGCTTTCACCCCTGACCGCAGCAATCCCCTGCGCGCTTTGTCAGGACGTCCCCAAAAATAACGCAGCAACGGCTGACGAATCTCAAAATTCAAAGAAGACTCCACTGTGGGATCAATGGTGCGAAAAGAAGAAGGGCTTTGCAAATGCTCTGCTTTCCAAAACAACTTGGCTTCAGTGCCAATCAACAAATTCTTCACAATCCCCAGCTCAGTGCTTTTCACCTGGCTTCGGGATCCAAACAACGCGCCCATGGCATTGGGGGACTGATCGTCCGTCCAAAAATAATTGGCTTGTATGCGGGGATCTGTGTTGGACAAAAGCAAAGGCTCTTCCAGCTCTGCCAACCCTGCCTCCAGCCTGGCCTTGGCCAAATCCGGGGACTTTTGCACAGCCTCTTGCACAGCGTCTTCGAGGGTCAGTGTTGTATTTTGCTGCGCATTTAATGGAAACACAGCCAATAAAGAGGCTGCAACCCCTGACAGCAGTGAATTTTTGATTTTTGATTTGCGATTTTTGATTGTCATATTATTTTTTTGCGCCGTTCAAAAAAACATCCCAGATAAAATCTGTTTGATCAGTTAATTGATAGGGGATATCACACAAAATCCGTGCAAACACAAACCCACGGATCAATCCAAAAAGCGCCACAGCCGTATGCAATGACTCACAGGGCCTGAACAACTGAAGGTGCACGCCTTCTTCAATGGCCTTGGCCATCATATCAATCACAGCCCTGATCAACTCGGATTTCTTCTTCAGACCGCCCATGGCATTGGCCGGCAAATTCCCCTGGAAAACCTGCAGAAACAAGCCTTTATTCTCGTCAAAAAACTTCAACTGTGAAAAAATCAAAGCCTTTAAACGCTCTTCCCCAGGACTTGTCTTTTCCCAAATGCTTTGCCACTCCTGAAAAATTTTTTGTCCCATTTCCTTGGCCAAGGACTGAAACAATTTTTCTTTTGTCGGAAAATACAAATAAAGCGTACCTTTGGCCACCCCGGCCTGCACAGCAATATTCTCCATCTTAATATCATGAAAATTCCTGGCCTGAAGAATATCCCTGGCTGCTGCCAAAATAGACGACCGCCGCTCCTCCGGCGCCCGCCTGGAAAAACAACCACTGCCTTTTTTCTTAATGCTCATAAATAGTTGCCCCTCATAATAATGACTGACTGGTCAGTCATTATTATATTAACCCTTTTTACTGTTTTTGTCAATGATTTCACACATTTGTTTCTCTGATTTTTGTATGATTATTGATAATCGCAACAAGTGATCATAGGGCGGCAAAATCGAGTATTAACCCAAAAAATTCAGTTGCACGACATTGACGACGATTTATGTTGCACAAAAAAGTGCAGCTGAATTTTTTCCCGAAGGGCTCGGAATGTGGCCGCGCTGAGGCCATGTTCCGAGGGGTGAACCCTGAGCGAAGCTCCCTGAGCT